>JBKPDL010000087.1:0-5969 GCA_046727855.1 Acidobacteriota bacterium | reverse complement strand
AAGGAAGCGGCCGAGGTGGTCGGCGTTGTGCGCGAGGTCAAGACAGGAGCGCTGGATGCCAGCGAAGCGGATTCCGAAACCGCGATCTACGCGCCGGCGGCCCAGTTTGCCTACGGAGGGTCGACGTTGGCCGTGCGGACGACGGCGGACCCGCGCAATCTGACGCGCGCGATGGTCAGCGCGATTCAGGCCATCGATCCCGAGCAGCCGGTGCTCGACATCGCAACGCCGGACGAAGTAGTTGAGGAGTCGCTCGGTCAGCGTCCGCTCGCGATGCTGCTGCTCGCGGGCTTCGCCGCGCTGGCGCTGGTGCTCGCCTCCGTTGGCATCTACAGCGTGCTGGCCTACACCGTGCGCCAGCGCGTGCGTGAAATCGGTATCCGCATGGCGCTCGGTGCGCCGGCGCGTGGCGTACTGCGACTCATCGTGATTGAAGGACTGAAGCCGACGCTGATCGGTGTCGCTTTGGGCCTGGTCCTTGCGGCGGTGCTCGGGCGCGTGATGACGACGCTGCTTTACGGCGTGAGCCAGCACGACCCGGGAACATTCAGCGCGGTTGCCGTGATCATGCTGGCCGTGGGCGTGGTCGCAACGCTCCTTCCGGCGTATCGCGCGACCCGGGTGGATCCAGTAGTGACGCTGCGCGCGGAGTAGCAACGTTGCTGCGCGAGCCCAGTTTTATTCTCGTAACGATCGATCCAAGTCGAGGATAAGGGCGCAACCAGCATCTCGTACGCGTGGTGCACTGTGTTGACGAGGTGTCGGAACTCGGCGCGGCGAAGCACGAGTTCGTGACGTAGACCGAGTGCGGTCTCTGCACCTCAGCGTCGCTGCTGCCGGGCGGGGTGAGCATCTCGATCGCGAAATTGAGCTCGTTCTCATCGGCGTCGAGCACGTCGAGCAGTCGGGGGAGACAAATAGCGAACAGGAAGGTCGGGAAGGTCGGGAAGAACAGGTTCAAAGTCCTTTATCTCCTGTCTCCCTCGACCTCTTTGAATTTGTTACCTATCCGTTACGACTTCGGTCTGCTGATCGGCGGCACGATGCCATTGGCACGGTAGGCGGTGACCAGCTTGCCGTAGTGCTCGCCCTGGTGCTCGAGCCACCCGATCAACTGCGGCGTCGGCTTCGACTCCACCAACGGATACGACGCGGCGATCGCCTTTTCCATTTCGGCCACCATCGACGCGCGCGTCTTCGGCTTGGCGGCGTCGGCTTTTTCGCGCGCCTCGAAATCGAACTTCTCGCCGCGCGCTATCGCGCTGGTCATCTCCAGCCCGATCGTCACGTGGCGGAATTCCTCGAGCACGCTGCGCGAATCGGGATGCGGCTTCCATCCGAGCTTGTCGTCCGGGAACACAGTGTCCTTCGCCATGGTCAGGATCTTGTTGTGGAGACTGCGCCACTGATTCAGAATGGCTTGTTCATATGTAGGCGCCGGCTTAGCCTGCTCGGCGATCGCCACCCCACCAGAGCCGAACATCACCGCCGCCACGAGCGCGAAACGCAGGACTCGCTTCATCACGACCTCCAGAGTTACCGAACGAACAGTCTAAAACCGATTAATCCTGCGGGACGGACGATGTGACGAAGGGGTCAGGCCGGTGTCCTGATACAGTTCGATGCTATGCGAGAGAATCGGCAGGCCGCCACCTCACCATCCTGGTGGTGTCGCGGTCTGATCTTCGAAAACTGCGCGTGCACGCTCGTCTGCCCCGGTCACATGCATTTCAGTCAACTGTGCACCACGAGCGCTGCAAAGGGTACTGGGCGTTCCGCTTCGACGAAGGCATGTTTGGTGACGTGTCTTTGGCCGGGACGAAAGCGGTGATTGTGTTCGACTCGCCGCAGCGGATGATCGACGGTGACTGGACGCAAACGATCATCGTCGACGAATCGGCTTCTGAGGGACAGCGGCACGCGCTCGACACGATTCTCAGCGGACGGGCAGGTGGTCCGTGGGAGAAGCTCGGCAGCTTCGTCGGCAGACGTCAGGCCACGGAATTCCTCACCATTGAGCTCCACGATGATGAAGGCGCAGTCAAACGTCTTTCCATTGCCGATCGGCTGAAGGCCGTCGTCACGCAGATTCGCGGGCGTGATAAGTCGAAGCCGGTCACGTTCGAAAACAGCTTCAACCAGATTCACGCGCCGCATCAGGTCCTCGGCACCGGCGATACCGACTACGACGATGGGCTCATCGTGATCAACAACCGCGGGTCGCATGGCCTGTTCTCGAATTTCGAGTGGGCGATGGGCGAGGCCGGCCGCGCAGGGTAACGGAGACGTGCATTCCACGCATGCGGCGACCGGCGGTTCACTTGCGAGCACTCTCTCGCTCACAGCGATGTGGTTCGCGATGATGTCGGCGATGATGGCGCCGGTCGCGTGGCCATGGGTCATGGTATTTCGCCGCTTCGCTGTCCACGGAAATCGAACTGCGGCGACGGCTGCTTTCCTCGCTGGATATGGCGGCGCGTGGCTGCTCTATTCCGTTCTCGCGGCGATAGTTCAGATCATCCTCGCACAGCAGATCGGTCTCGACGCAGGGCGCGGGCTACCCTCCACCGCGGCGGGCCTCGCGCTCATCGGTGCCGGCGTGGTGCAGTTCACAGCGCTCAAACGCGCATGCCGCACGCATTGTCGAAGCCCTTTCAGCTATCTGCTCGGGCGATGGCGGAACGGTCCAACCCACGCGTGGCGGATCGGATTTGGTCATGGCGTGTTCTGCGTCGGCTGTTGCTGGGCGTTGATGGGATCGACGCTCGCCGTTGGCATGGCAAATCTGTGGTGGATGCTGGCGATCACCGATGCCACGCTGCTCGAACAGGTGACGCCGCGTGGCGAACTCGTGCGAATTGGAGTTGGCCTGGCGTTGCTTGCGACCGGGTCTGTATACTTGCTGCCACCACTCGCCTGAACCATTCGCGATGCCGTGCGTATACGGCAACGATGCGCATGGAAAGTTTCGCCGCCGCCCACGCTGGTGTCTTGCGCGTGAGGCCTGCTCAGTTCCGCGACCTTCCTTTGACAGCGCGCGCACAGCAACGCGACGAGCGGAGAGCTATCAGCTTCCAGCCCGGATCGCGAGCCCGCAAGCCGCAAGCCGGCAGCTGAAAGCCGATAGCTGAGAGCTGAATCAGTTGTCGAGCACGAACGTCACCATCATGTTGACTTGATACTCCGTAACCTTTCCATTCTCGTAGCGCACCTGCTGCTCCTTGATCCACGCACTACGAATGTTGCGCAGCGTCTTGTCCGCCCGCGCGAGACCCTCCTGAATCGCATCCTCGAAGCTCTTGGTCGACGTCGCGCTGATCTCAGAAACTTTGGCGATGGACATTCTTCCTCCCTTTCCCGTCGCTTTCGATCGCTTTGTACCCGATGCCCGCAGCCGACGCCACTAGTTAGTCCGTCCAGCTTTACGGTTTGTTCAGCCGGTAACTGTCGCGCGCGTTCTCGTCAGGATCAGATTCATGGAACGTCGGCACCGGATCGGCGGACTGAGAATCGAATAGACGGGGTAAGCGCAGGTTGCACTGGTACGCGTGCCGTGACTGACAAATTCCGCTATATTGCCCGTCCGCTGATTGTTCCACAGCAAAGGAGGGGGCTTGTATGTCAGCCCGGTCGGCAAGGACGCTGCACGCGCTCGTGCTGCTTCCTTCCTGGATCTCGTTGCGGCGTACGCGACTGCTGCGAACGTCGCTGCAGGTCAGCCTTCATCGGACACTGAACGCGACGTGCGTGCGTTCATCAAGGACATGCAGGATGCCGTTGGCCGAAAGGATCGATCCGCGCTCGAGCGAATGGCCGCGGCGCAGTTCAGTCTGTGTGACAACGCGGACCGTGTATGCGTGGCTGGATGGCGAATGGCGAGCGCTGTCTCTTCAAAACACACAGTTGCACGACGGACCGATTGTGAGCGACAACTACGACGGCGTTCTTGGTGGCTACCAACTCTCGAGCGGACGCCTGTTCACCGTCACGAGAGTCGGAAGCATTTTGGTACGCCGACTCCCGACGCGCACAAAGTGCCGCTGTTCGAAACTGCCAACGGCGGGCTCGTCGGTCCTGGCGGCGAGTTTGTGTACACGCTGCAGAAGGATGCAAACGGCCGGGTGACAAGCGTGACCATGACCCGCTACGGAAACGAGGTTTGGCGCGCGAAGCGGGTCCAGTGACGCGCGCAGGCTCGTCCGGCCGGGAGTACGACGTCCTCCTCTAGCGAGAGCGACGAGGCAATACAGTTGTTTCGACTGAACGTCGAGGCGTATCCGACATCTGCAAACGCGCACGACAGCCTCGCCGATGGTTACATTGCCAACGGACAGAACGATCTTGCTCTGGCCGCCGAGGAGAAATGCCTGGAACTGCTGCCCCCCGACACGATCAACCCGCAGTTCAAAGCTGCACTTCGTCAAGTTGCCGAACAGAAGATTGCAAAGCTGAAAGCGAAGTCTCTGGAGGTTGCGGGCGGGGACGGAGGTTGCTGGCGGGGACGGAGGTTGCTGGCGGGGACGGAGGTCGCGGGCGGGGACGGAGGTCGCGGGCGGGGACGGAGGTCGCTGGCGGGGACGGAGGTCGCTAAGATGGGGCACAGAGCACCACCGACGAGACCGTTCCGGCAGGCAACAACGGCCACATAGCAGGAGCGTGCGTGTGAGCGATCCGGAAGAAGACTTTGCCACACTGTTCGAGGCATCGCACAAAGCGAAACGCCTCGAGAAAGGCCAGACCATCGAGGGCACGATCGTGGCGATCGGGCCGGAGGTGGCGTTCGTGGACGTTGGCGGCAAAGGCGAGGCCGCTATCGATCTCGACGAACTGAAGGACGACGAGGGCAAGCTCGAAGTCGCTACTGGCGACCGCATTCAAGCCGTCGTTGTGTCGACCGACGGGGGGCTGACGCTCTCGCGCAGGCTGGCGCGCCGAGCGGCGACCGAGAAACAGCTCCAGGACGCGTTCCAAACCGGTCTTCCCGTCGAAGGAAAAGTCGAACGGGCGGTGAAGGGCGGATACGAAGTGCGCATCGGTCGGCACCGCGCGTTCTGTCCGATCTCTCTGATCGACATCGTCCGCAACACCGAGCCCTCGGCGCACGAAGGGCGGGTCTACAAATTCCGCATCATCGAGTACAAGGAAGGCGGTCGAAACGTCGTTGTCTCGAGGCGAGCACTGCTCGACGAGGAGCAGCGCGCGAGCGCTGCCGAGGTACGAAAGTCGATCGCCCCCGACGCAGTGATCACCGGACGCGTCACCTCCGTGCGCGACTTCGGCGCGTTCGTCGATCTCGGCGCAGGCGTGCAAGGCCTGCTGCACGTGTCAGAGATGGGCTGGTCGCGCGTGTCGGACACCTCACAAGTCGTCAAACCCGGCGACGAGATCACCGTCAAGGTGCTGCGCATCGACGAGGACACGCGGAAGATCTCGCTCGGATTGAAACAACTGTCCGACGATCCGTGGTCGACGGTCCAGGAGAGGTACGAGAAAGGGCAGGTGTGCAGCGGTCGCCTGACGCGGATCACGCAATTCGGGGCGTTCGTTGAGCTCGAGCCTGGAGTGGAGGGATTGATCCCGTTGAGCGAAGCCGGCGTTGCGAAGCAAGCCGATCTACTGCGCGAGTTTCCAAGCGGCGCCGACGTGCAGGTGGTCGTCCTCGACATCGACGCGTCAGGCCGCCGTATCCGTCTCAGCGCCAAGGCGGTTGTGGATGCCGAAGAAGCGGAGGAGGTGCGCGAGTACACGGAGCGCCGTGAAGGTGCGCCGCAAGAGAAGTTCGGAGGATCACTCGCCGACAAACTGCGCGGTGCACTCGAGCCGCGCGAGAACTAGCCAAGGGCCCTGCCCTTGATATCCGGCTAACTCCGCGGCCCTTGGCTAGTTCTTGTTGTTGGCTTGGCGCGCTCCGCGCGCCGTAGACCGTTATGCGGGTCCACAACGCGTACAAAATTCACGTCTGTGGCCGC
>JBKPDL010000086.1:0-11245 GCA_046727855.1 Acidobacteriota bacterium | reverse complement strand
GAGATCTTGGCTCCGTTCAGGGACACGCCCGAGGCATCTACTTTCACCGTCGATCCCGCCGCGCTGATTGTGATTGCCGCCGGCGTAATCTCCACTACCGAACCAGCGACCGCGAGCGTCAACGAAGCGTCCGACGTGTACGTGCCAGCACCGGCCGCATGAAGATCCATCGTTGCGCTCGCGCTCTGGTTGATTGGACCAGTAACGGTGATCTTGCGCTCTCCGGTGATCGTTTCCGAGAACCCCGCGGATACGGTCAGGCTCTTGGCGCCAGTGACAGACTGTTCCTCCCCTCCACCCACACTCTCCTTCAAGTGTCCGCTTATTGTGTTGTCCCAGGTCCCGTTGACGGTTCTGGTGAGCCCGCCATTGATCGTGCTGGTTTCTCCGCCGTTGATGGTCTCCGTATACCCTGCAGAGATTGTGGTCTCCTGGCCCGCATCGATCGTTTCGGAAAGTTTGCCTTTGACATGGACCGTCCGATTCGCATTGACAGTCAGACTGTCGTCCACGACGACCGTCGTGGTCCTGTTGTTGTTCACCGTGGTTGTCTGGTCGTGCTCCACCGTGGTGTTCATGTCGTACTGGGCGTGGGTCGTGATCTTCTCTTTCCCCGCCGTATCGTCGGCGGAAATCTCGTTGTACCCGCCCCCCTTGTGCGTCTGCGACTTGATGCCGCTGATGACCGCGCCGGCGGGGAATCCGAACGGCGGCTGGTTTTCTTCGTTGTACACGCGACCGGTGATGATGGGCTGATCGGGATCGCCCTCGAGAAAGTCGACAATCACTTCCTGGCCAATCCGCGGCGTCGCCACCGCGCCCCATCCTTTGCCGGCCCACGGATGCGACACGCGGATCCAGCACGAGCTGTTCTCGTCCTTCTTGCCGCGACGATCCCAGTGAAACTGCACTTTCACGCGGCCGTATTTGTCGGTGTAGATCTCATCGCCGCTCGGACCGACCACAACCGCCGTCTGCGGTCCCTGTACGAACGGCTTGGGAGTGATGCGCCGGGGGCGAAACTGCTGTGCGCATGAGAGCGCGGTAAAGCTACAGCTGAATCCGGAGCCCGACCCGGCCGCGTCGCCACTTTCGTACTGGCTCGACTCCAGCATCTGTGTCGCCGCGACAACGAGATACTCGCCGTTGAGCTTTTCGACCCTGTGACCTTCGAGCGTGAAGCGCGTGCCCACCTGCACCCCGCGATAATTGGTGGTCGCCTGCGCCTTCTCGAAGGCGGCGCCGTACTCGTCGATGCGCACGTGTGCGTAGTGTTCGCCGTGCGGTTTCTGGGCATAGCCGCCGGGATAGTCGAACACCTCGTAGTTGCTGGGTGTGTACGCGCGCGGCAGGGTCTTCGCCGTGGTCAGATCGACGCTGGGACGTTCGAAATCATAGTCGTCGTGCACGTACGCGCCAGGCTGCACTTCGCGCGAGATATTCCACGCGCTGATGAACTCGGTCCCGGGCCTGACGAGCGCCTGCGGCGCGATGAACTGCAGCGTCTCGTAGCCAGGCGTCGGGTCGTGCTTGTCCATCGAGTCGGTCAGGACGAGCGTGTGATGGCCGTCGGTCTGGCGGTAGTAGTAGTAAATGCCTTCGTGCTCGAGCAGACGGCTCACGAAGTTGAAGTCGGTCTCGCGGTATTGCACGCAGTACTTCCACGGACGGTAGTTCTCCGTAACCTCGAACACGAAGTCGGCCACCTGTTGATGGTCGGCAAACACCTCCTCCACGATCTGCCGCACGGTTTTGTCCTGGAAGATTCGGCAATCCGCCGTGCGCGTCAAAAACCATAGCCACGGGCTTACGGTGGCGTGATAGCGCGCGTATCTGCCCAGTGCCGCTCCAGCACTGAAGCGCGTGACAAAGCCATTGAAGTAACGGACTTTCCCATCCTTCAGCATGACTCTGACCGAGACTTTCGCGCCCAGGATCTTGTCGCGGTCGATGTCCCTGTTTGTGCTCAGCAGATCGAGCTGGTACTCGCCCAGGCGGCTCAATTCCTCCTGCACGTGCATGCCGTGAAAGAGCAGCTCGTCGCCAAGCGGAGTGATGAGTTCGACGCGTTCAGACGTGGTCGGCATCGTCGTGTCCATTCACTTTCGTGGCGCGCACCACGAGTCCGGCGACCGGAAGCGCGGATTCGGTGCGCAGCTCGGCATGCATGATGTCGGTCGCGAATCCGGCGCGTTGCAGGACGCCTTCAACATAGCGTTGCGAGTGGTTGTAGCGGCCGTGCGTTTCGAGCCGAAACTCGACCCCTGCGGGCGGCGTCACGAGTTCTTCCAGTGTGAAGACAAACTGCCCACTGGAACGGAGCGCGCTGCTCGCGCCGGCGGCGACCTGCTCGAGCGAACCGAAGTACACGAGGGTGTCTGCCGACACGATCAGATCGAACTCAGCCCGCCGTCCGCCGAGATAATGCGTCAACTCGACTTTGAAAAGGTCGTCGTACACCTGCTTTTGCCGCGCCTTCAGCAGCATGCCCGTTGACAAATCGATCCCGACTAGTCGGCGCGCGTAGGGCTTGACGAGCACTCCACACAGACCGGTTCCGCAGCCAACGTCGAGAACGTCGAGCGTAGCTGTCGGTTGTAGTGCGGAGCGCTCGATTGCGGCAGCCACAAGTGTCGGCGCGCGATATGACAGCTGCTCGAGCTTGCGTTCGAACGACTCCGCGAAGCCGTCGAAGCTCAGTTCGACATACGCGTCCGATGCGCGCGCGGGAACATCCCGGCCCGACACCGCGGCCAGCATGTGCCTGGCAACCGGACTTGCAGGGTCCTCCTTGATCCACTTCTCGAAAATCTCGATCGCCTTGTCGCGTTCGCCGATTTCGCAGTGCGCGATCGCCAGCAGCCTGCGGTCCTCGCTTCGTGCGGGCTCGAGCGAGAGCACTTTGAAGTAGCACAGGATGGCTTCGCGATGACGTTTCTGCCCGGTCATCAGTACACCAAGGTTGTGATACGTCTCGGCGTAGGAAGGCTTCAACTCGATCGCTTTGCGATACGCCGCTTCGGCTTCCGCCGGCTTTCCCATGAAGCGATAAAGGACGCCGAGATTGTTATGGGCCTCGGCATGCGCGGGATTGAGCTCAATCGCCCTTGTGTACGCCGCCAGCGCCTCATCGTCGCGATCGAGCGCGCGGAAGATGATGCCAAGGTTGCTATAACACTCTGCACGATCGGGTTCGAGCATGAGGCTTCGTTCGATCGTCTCAATGGCCTCCACACTGCGACCGAGCTGATGCAGGAGCACGCCGTAGTAATGCACCACATCGGGATGATCCGGGGCGACCTGCAGAATGCGTTCGTAGACCTGTTTCGCATCCTCGAGTTGACCGCGTTGCTGAAAGACGATCGCCATCTTCATGGCTTCGCCAACGGTGAAGTCGTATTCGTAGGACCCTGAGGGCTCAGTGGACGGCTGCGTCTCGGTAGTCAGTGGCGGTTCCATAGTGATCCCGCATTAGTTGAAGTGATACGTAAAATCGCCATCGGCGACGGCAACGTGAACCCTGTTCATCGGTTCGCCAGCCATCGTCCTGGTGAGAAATTCGCGGCTAATCGTCGGGAGAACGGTGTTCGTGAGGATCGCATCGACCATGCGCCCGCCGCTCTCGACCTCGACGCAGCGGCTCACGATCAACTTCAGCGCCTCATCGTCGTACGAAAAAGGAATCTTGTGATGCTCACTCACGCGCTTGGCGATGCGCCCAAGCTGCAAGCGCGCGATGTTGGAGAGCATGACGTCGCTGAGCGGATAGTACGGAATCACGACGAGCCGCCCCAGTAGAGCCGCGGGAAACTGCTTCAGCAGCGGATCCCGGAGCGCCTTGGCGATTCCCTCGGACTCGGGCATCAGCTCGGGATCCTTACACATACTGACGATGAGGTCGGTCCCGACGTTCGACGTCAGAAGGATGATCGCGTTCTTGAAATCGATATGCCGCCCTTCGCCGTCCTCCATCCAGCCCTTGTCAAACACCTGGAAAAACAGCTCGTGAACGTCGGGGTGCGCCTTTTCGACTTCATCGAGGAGGACGACGCTATACGGCCGGCGCCGGACCGCCTCGGTCAAGACGCCGCCTTCGCCGTAGCCGACATATCCAGGCGGGGCCCCTTTCAACGTCGAGACGGTGTGCGCCTCCTGGAACTCGCTCATGTTGATGGTGATGACATTCTGCTCGCCGCCGTAGAGCGCTTCGGCGAGCGCCAGCGCGGTTTCGGTCTTGCCCACACCGGAGGGGCCGCACAGCATGAACACGCCAATCGGCTTGTTCGGATTATCGAGCCTTGCGCGCGACGTTTGAATCCGTTTCGCGATCATTTCGAGTGCGTGCCGCTGGCCGACAACGCGTTGGTTCAACGTGTCTGCCAGGTTCAGGACCGCCTCGAGCTCGTTTTTGACCATGCGCCCGACCGGCACGCCGGTCCAGTCCTGCACCACCGACGCAACCGCGTGCTCGTCAACGCTCGGCAGGATCAACGGCGATTCGCCTTGCAGCGCGATGAGTTTCTTGTGCAACTCGGAGAGTTCGGCCAACAGCTTCGCGCGCGCTTCCGGGGACGCGGGCACCGCTGCAGGCGGGTCGGCGGTGGCCTGCGCTGCCGCCGCCTTTTCCAACTTGCTCCCTGTGCCTTCCACGCGCTCGGCGCCTTTGCGCAGCTCCGCCCGGATGGCCAGAATGCGATCGACCAGCTCGCGCTCCTGTTTCCAACGCTCCTCGAGCTCGGCTCGCCGCTTCTCGCTCTCCGCCAATTGCTCGTTGGCTGCCGCTCGCCGCGCGCTGGCGTCGATGCCGACGGCTTCTTCGCGCCCGATGATCTCGAGCTCGATCTGCAGCGCTTCGATCTTGCGGCGGACATCCTCGAGCTCGGGCGGAACTGCGTGCTGGCTGATGGCTACGCGCGCGCTTGAGGTGTCGAGCAAGCTGACGGCTTTGTCCGGAAGCTGCCGCGCCGGGATATAGCGATGCGACAGCCGAACGGCCGCCTCGATCGCCTCGTCGAGAACCTGAACGCGGTGATGCTTCTCGAGCACGCTCGCCACACCGCGCACCATGAGGATCGCCTTGTGCTCGCTCGGTTCGGCGACCTGCACCACCTGAAACCTGCGCGTCAGCGCCGGATCTTTTTCGATGTACTTCTTGTACTCGGCCCACGTGGTTGCGGCGATGGTCCGCAGCGTTCCACGCGCGAGCGCAGGCTTGAGCAGGTTGGCGGCATCGCCGGTACCCTGTGCGCCGCCCGCGCCAATCAGCGTGTGCGCTTCGTCCACGAACAGGATGATCGGCTTCGGTGAGGCCTGCACTTCGTCGATCACCTGACGCAGCCGATTCTCGAACTCGCCTTTCATGCTCGCGCCCGCCTGCAAGAGGCCGATGTCGAGCGTCAGGAGCGAGACGTCTTTCAGCGACGGCGGCACGTCGCCGCGGACGAGACGCTGCGCGAAGCCCTCGACCACCGCAGTCTTACCGACGCCAGCCTCGCCCGTGAGAATCGGATTGTTCTGACGGCGCCGCATCAGGATATCGACGATCTGCCGGATCTCTTCGTCGCGGCCGCTCACCGGATCGATCTCGCCTTTGCGCGCTCTCTCTGTCAGGTCGGCCGCGTATCGCTTCAGTGCCTCCTGCTTGCCAAGCTGCGCCGGCGACATGGCGCCACTCGCCTCGCCGGGTGCGGCCGCCGATCCCTCGCTAGCCGCAAGTTTTTCTTCGGGCGACCCCTTGACGATGCGCGGGAAGTCGTCGGTCAGCACGTCGGGCTTGATCGCTTCGAACTGGCGCGAAATCGCGATCAGCGCGTTGCGCAGCGACGGCGTCTTGAGCATGCCGACCACGAGGTGGCCGGTGCGCACGCGCGGTTCGCCAAACATGAGCGTCGCGTAGACCCAGCCGCGCTCCACCGCGTTCTCCACGTGCGAGGACAGATCCGAAATCGACGTCGCGCCGCGGGGAAGGCGATCGAGCGAATCGGTGATGTCCTTTGCGAGCCGCGATGGGTCGATCTCGAAGTGGCGGACGATGCGATGCAGGTCCGAGTCCGGCGTCTGCAGGATCTGTTGAATCCAGTGAACCAGTTCCACATACGGATTGCCCCGCAGCTTGCAGAACACCGTCGCGCCTTCGATCGCTTTGTAGGCGAGGGCGTCGAGCTTGCTGAAGAGATTTGAACGGCTGATCTCACCCATCAGACGGATACTCCGGCTGCGCCGATCACGGTTTCAGCGTGCAGGCACAAGTCATCGGCGTCGCGCGGCGTGCGACGCGTTCCAAGCCATGTCGTCCATCCGAGACGCCGCGTACGATCGAGCGTCAAGGGAGGGACTTCGTCCTTCTTCAACACCAGGCGGACGTCCCAATCGAGCTCGAGAGAGAGATAGAACTTGACCCAGTCGACCAGTTTGCCGAGACGAACCCCGCCCGGCAGAAAACTCTCGTACTCCTGAAGCGTCAGCGATCCGATCTGCACACGAAATTTGTGCTGACCATCCCACACACGCGCGCCGAGCACCGCTCCGTGTCCGAGCGTGGCGCCCTCGCGCGCAAGATATGTGCGCTCCGGCGGAGCGAGCGTCATCCAGTGCTCGACGAACTGCTCGATGCGCACGGGCACGCGAAAGAACTGCTCGAGAAGCGAACGCAGCCCCTGGGCATTGCGCACGTGCCGAATGAGCACGCCAACATGGAACAGCTTCGCGATGTCCGGCACCAGGTCGCGGTTGCGGAACGCCGCGGGCCTGAGCCCCAGAAATGCGCCGACATAGCCGCCAAACCGATCCGCGTCGGGACGATCGCGATTGACATGCGGCTGCGCCTGCGCCCACGCACGATAGAACAGCGCGACGAACCGGTGCTGAAAGACATCCAGAAAGCGGCTCAGCGTCCGATCGCCGGCGTTGCGCAGCCGTTCGCGCGCGTACTCCGTGAGATGAATCGGCAGCGGTCCGTTGGGCCCGAGCAACCCGAACAGGCGAACCTGCAGGCGCGGCTTCACGCCACCAGGTTCGTGTCCAAACCATGCCAGCGGAGCAGGCGCAAACGAGAGCTCCGGATCCTGTCCGAGCCGCACCGGCTCGTCGATCGGACGACGAGCTTCGCCCCAGCGCGGTTTGTCGCCGTAAAAGCATTCGAGCCGACGCAGCGTCTGATAAAAGTCGTAATCGTGCGGCACGTCGGCGAGCCGCGACAGGAACGCTACAACGTCGGTCTCGCGCCCCACTGCGGCACCCATCGGTGGATCTCGCCCCGGCTCTCCGAGCGCAGAACGGTCTCCGTGAAAGAGTTAATCGATACGTGACCGGTCAAATAGCGCGCGAGGACGGCGCCCAGAAGGAATGCGTTGGCGCCTTCGAACGCGAGCTCGTCGACCGTCACGGTGATCTCCAGCCCTCGACCGAAGGCGATTGGACGCGATCCAGGCAGCCGTCGCACCACCGGTCGCACGGCCATTGCGCGTACACCGTCAACTTGTTTTCTCAAACCGACGTTTGCAGCCGGCACGTAGAGGTCGAGCAGTTCGCGCAGGGCTGCGGCGCCTTGCTCCGCCGACACGTTCACCAAAGACAGATAGTTGAGTGCGAGATGGTTGACGGCGCGCCACGCAATCGCGCCATCGGTCAGCGGCGCGTGCGGTCGACTCGGGCCGCTAATCACGCGAATGCTCTTGACCGGCGCGGCAACGTCGAGCGTGAAGTCCGTGGCGCCGAGCCCGATCGGCATCTGCAGCACCAGATCGCGATTGGTGCACAACGTCTGAATCGACAGTTGTCGCAGGTCACTGCGAAACGGCGCTTCCGCCGGGTCGACGAGCGACACGAACACTTCCGTGCCGATGTAGCTCGAGCGCGCACCCCGCCGCTTTTGTGACGAGGAGAGCAGACGCGGCTCGCGTCGAACCGTGTAGTAGGCCGGGTGCTCACGGTCGCGATGGCTGATATAGGCGGTATACAGCGGCAGGAATGTCTGGTCGCTGTCCGACCCGCCTCCATGACCCACGACGTCGGTCACCTCATAGATCTCGAAATCCATCGGCCGGGTCCGATCGGCGACCACGTGGTACTCGTGCGTGTTGTCGGACAGGTGAATGCGGTCCGCGCGCTTGGGAAACAGATTGATTGCCGGCGTGCAGTAGAGCGCAAAGTTCGATTTGTCGACGGTGGCCTCGAACACAGGCTCGCCGCGATCGAAGAGCAGAACGAGTTCGATCTCGTCCACAGGCGACTGTTTGATCGCGCCCGCCAGGCCGCCGACGTCGACGAAGCGGTAGCGCTGCGGAAAAGCGAAGTACTCCTGCAGCAGCCGGTATCCCTGAAATCCGCGCAAGGTGACGGGCAACAACGCTTCGCGGTCGTCGAAGCCCGCCGGCCGCACGTTGCCGCCGGGCACGAACTGATGACGCCGCGGCTGCCCTTTCGCGGGCAGCACCAGCGCGCCAATCGTGTGACCGACACAGAGCTCGTACAGCTTGTTGGCCGTTTCCTCGCCGCCGGAAATGTAGAACGACAGGCGATCGAGCGAGAGCTGCGCGAACTTGAGCCCCTCTCCCGTCTTCAGGCGGATGCGAACGCCGCCCTTGATCGGCTGCGGCAGGCGCAGCGCGTTCAACGGCAAGTCAGGCGCGAACGTAAAGTAACTGGCCAAGACGGTCCGAACAGGCCAGAGCACGACGTCGTGCGCGGTGCGAAAATCACACGCGGTCGCGTCGTCTCCGCCCATCATCCCGCTCATCGACGTGCCGCGCGGCACGGTCTTCGACGCCACCAGATTGGAATCGTCGGCGTCCGGGTAGAGCTGCGCGACCAGCATCGCGGGCGTTGGCGCAAGGTAATGCGGGTAAACGATGTCGAGCAGCGCCTGCGTGAAACGGGGAAACTCGGCGTGGAGTTTCAGTTGCACACGGGCAGCGAGAAACGCGACGCCCTCGATCAGCCGCTCCACATAGGGATCGGCAACCTCGAGGCCGTTCATGCCGAGTCGCGCGGCGATCTTGGGGAATTGATGTGCGAACTCCGCGCCCATCTCGCGCAGATGCTGCAGCTCTATGTTGTAGTACTCGAGCAGCCGCGGATCCATCACGCCACTCGCGCTGCGAGCAGATCGGCGATCTGGACTTTCCCCGTCTCGAGATCGATTTCGGTCCGCACCAGCAGCTCCAACGGCACCGGCTGCGCCCACAATTCGCTGCGAATCTCCACGCCAATCACGTTGTGGTGGTCGAGCGAGCGCGGCTCGAGCAGCGCCGTCACCTGCAGCGTATTCGCCAGAATACGCGGCTCGAAGTCGAGGATGGCCTGACGGATGGCGCGTTCGAGCGCCGTCACGTCCATCGACGACGCGGCGCGCCCGGCCAGTGCGGGCAATCCGAAATTGATCACGGAACGGCGCACGTCGGCGAGTCCGCTCAGATCGAGCGTGCTCTCCAGGCGGGTCGAGTTGAAGAGCCATGCGAGGTCGCGCAGCACCGCCTGACGCAGCCGGCTCTTGGTCATGACGCGCCGCTCGCGCGGTTCCTGCCCGCGCTCCGGTTCTTCGTCGGTGAGTCGATCGAGCAGCGCTGGCTGCAACCGCTCCTGAGGCGTGAGTTCAGGCATTCGAGGTGCTTTCGCTGCCGGCGTCCGCGGCGCCGAGCACGATCGTTCGCAGGTCCATGATTGCGTGCTCACCCGCGTCGGTCGCCAGCACGCGCTGTCCGAGCCCGACGAACACTTCCGGAGCTTCTTCGCGCCAGATGGTTTTTCGGGCCAGGCGCACCTGCGCGTCGTCGCTCGATTCCGAGTCGGTGTAGCGCGTCGGAATCAGCCCCACGGCTTCGCCGCCATTCGCAAACTGGAAATGCGCCGGCATCCACACGACATCGCGGAGATCGGCCGGCGCGTCGAGATCGATTCGCGACAAGCGGTCGAAGGGCACCCAGTAGTAGCGGCCGTTGATGACCGCTTCGCACACGGGGCCAAGACGCATATCGGCATCAGCAATCCATTCGAACGGCTGACCGTCGATCGATCCTGCCGTCGGAGGCGCGCCCTCGAAGGCGCGTTCCCGCAGCGACTGTGTTTCGCGGCTGCGCTCGGTTCCGCGCACCAGCAGCGATTCGATCAGCAGCGCCATCCACTCGGGCGGCTCGCCGAAAATCACTGGCGATCGCTTACCCGCGAAGACTTCGGCGCGCAGGCGCTCGCACTGCAGCGCCTCGCGATACATCTGCGCCATGGCGAGCGCGTTGGCGTCGAGTTCGGCGGCGACGTTCAACTGCGTGAGCGCGCGGTCCCATTGCCCGACCACGCACAACAGTTGAAAGAGAAAGACCCGCAGCTTGGCGTCAGATGGATTGCGGCGGACCTGGTCCTGCAGCGTCTGCAGCGCGGCGGCTGGATCACCATTGCGTACGGCCTGTTCGGCGAGCTCTAAAGACGTCACGGGTGTTCACACTTCGTGCAGAACAGCCCGGTCATCGCAGCTGCTCGTAGGCGTTGACGGTGTATTCCACCTGCCCGCCACCCTTTGCGCCCTTCTCGGATTGCGGCGTGTACTTGAACGTGGCAAGTTCGAAGGCGAGCGTGATGGTCTCGGTCAGGTCGGCGTCGTCCGAGTGCGCGCTGAACGATGTCACGCGCAGGTTCTTGAACTCGACTTCGTAGTAGTTCAGTTTGTCGGCACCGCCGGCCTTGCGCACGATCAACTTGCCTGTTTTCACGACCGTGTTCTGCTTCAGGTACTGAATGAGCACGGGCGAACTTCGATCCGCCCTTTTGACAATCGTAAAGTTCTCGACCTTCGCTTTTGCGTACGGCTGGCCTGTGCTCACGTCGGTAGGTGAGAGCATGCCCCAGGACCACGACACCAGGTCGATGAATTCCTTGTGGTCGGCGTCGTGGGACTCGCCCACGACGCCGGCCAGCTGCAACAGCATGTCCTGGTTAGCCACCGGTCACCCTGCCCTGCACCTTGTTGCGAGTTCGGCTCAGATTTTCTTGTTCGCCTTGATGTCCCAGCCGCCCTTGACCGGCGCGCCGAGGCTGCCATCGGGCTTCTGCGACTTGTACTCGAACTCGATCTTCGAGAAGTTCAACGAGAACTGATCGACCGGAAGCGCATTCGACCCTTCCGCCCCGCCGCTCTGGAACGAACTCACCAGGTTGTCGGTCAGTTTGATGCTGTAGTATTCCTGCGCCTCTTTCCCGGCCTTGCGCACGGTGAGGACAGCCTCCTTGATGTGCTGCCCGGTGGCGCAGGCGA
>JBKPDL010000085.1:0-13491 GCA_046727855.1 Acidobacteriota bacterium | reverse complement strand
TCCTCCAGGTTCCGCCGCGCGGGCGTCGATGCGGCTTCTTCGTAGAGAAAGATCGGCACACTAAACAGGCGCGCGATTTCGGCGCCGACCTCCTTCGCCAATGCCACGCAGGTCTCCATCGTCGCGCCTTCGATCGGGATGAACGGCACGACGTCCACAGCCCCCATGCGCGGGTGCTCACCGCTGTGCTGGCGCAGATCGATGCCTTTCAACGCGCGATCAAATAAGGTCACGACCGCGTCTTTCAGGGGCGGCGCGTCGCCGGTCAGGGTGAGCACCGACCGGTTGTGCGCGGAATCGGATTGAACGTCGAGCACGCGCACACCGTTGATCGCTCGTAACGCGTCTGCGATGCCGTTGACTATGTCGGTTCGCCGACCCTCGCTGATGTTCGGCACGCATTCGATGATGGCCATGCGGCTGATTTTAGTTGCACGGCGATGCATCCCGGTGCGTTTGACCGCTCGTTCGATCTTGCCAATTTCGTCACTGGAACGCCGGGATGAGCTATACGTACTCGCGAACGCGCGGCAACCATTTCGACAACAACTTCACCACGCTCGGTGACTTCCTCGACGCGCAGTGCCGCACCACAGTCGATCTGACGATCGGCAACAACGGCATCATCCCGTGTGCCGAGGTGAATAACGGCGCGAACAAGTACGGTTCGCCAACATTTGACCGTCCGCATAATTTCAAGTTGAACGCAGCGTATGCCCGCCCATTTGGGCCGGTGAGTGTGACGGTGGGCGGGCTGACGGAGGCGTTGTCGAAGTTCCGCTACGAGAAACAGCGCACCATGAACGTCCTGTTGCCCGGAACCTCGACGAATCAGGGAGCTACCACAACCTACTTCTACGACGAGCGAGGCTCCGACCCGCTCGAGGGCATGGAATGGTATCTCGACAACTCGGTCGAGGCGACGTGGCGTATCGCGGGTACGAATCAGGCTGGGGTCAAAGCCGAGATCTTCAACGTCACCAATCGGCAAGAGCAGCTTCGCTCGGACAACGTTGTGTGGTGCGGCTCTGATGCTTTCGCCACGTGTGGAGCGGGGATTCAGAACTTTGGCAAGGCGACATCACGTGCCTCGTACCGCGGTGGTGTCGCGAACACCAACACGCGCGCGTTGCGTTTCTCGCTGATCTACCGCTTCTAAAACACGAAGAGCACGAGGCGCCCTCACGCAAGACGCGAAGGGCCGGGACGTGAAAGCGTCCCGGCCTTGTTCATCTGTAGCGGCGGGCTTCAGGCCCGCCGACAACTGCTATAATCCTCACCACTTACGATGGATCCCGCTCGATCCGAACGACCCGAGTCCGAGGCGCTCACTGGCGCCGATCGCGACGCGCGGATTGAGCAGCTGCTGCTCGCCGGCCTCGATCACTACTTCGCCAACGATTACGACCAGGCCATCAATCTCTGGTCGCGCGTGCTGTTTCTCGACCGCCACCACGACCGTGCGCGTGCGTACATCGAGCGGGCGCGCAGCGCGCAGGCCGAGCGCCAGCGCGAATCGGAAGCCTTGCTCCATCAGGGCCTCGACGCCTTTCGTAACGGCGACGTTACACGCGCGCGCGAGCTCCTGCGCGCGGCCCTCGATCAGGGCGCTTCGCGCGATCTCGCCCTCGGCGTGCTCGACCGTATCGACCGCCTCGATGCCGCTCCGTCCACATCGCCGGTTTCGCCGACGACATCGCGGGGATGGCTGGCAGGGCGCGCCAAAGCCGAGCCGACGCCGTCCTCGCCCGCGCCTCCGCGCCGCAGGCTGAGCGGCGCGACGATTCTGCTGATCGTGGCCGCACTCGGCGCCGCGGCTGTCGCACTGTTGGGCGTTCTTCCCGATATGACGGCGTGGCGGTTTACCGGCGTGGCGCGGCCCACGCCGCCCATCATGGCGCCGGCCGCTGAAGACCTGCCGCGTGTATCGGCAACCGAGTTGTACATCGCGCGCAGCCGCACGTTCTTCAAGACAGGACGACTGCGCGATGCGCTTCGTGAGCTCGATCGCGTGCCGATAGGCGACTCCCTGCGCCCCGACGCGGATCGCCTCCGCGCCGAGATTCAAATGGAATTGCTCGCGGCGGCGGCAGCGGATCCGAGGCCGATGCATGAAGTGCCCTAAGTGCGGCTATCTCGGGTTTGAAACCACCGACCGGTGCCGTCATTGCGGCTACGATTTTTCGCTTTCCACTCCCACGGTTACGGCGTCTGAGCTGCCACTGCGTTCCCAGGATGAACCCGAAGCGCCATTGGCGGATTTCGATCTCGATCGCATGATCGGGGAGCCGGATCCGTCGCCGGCGCCCACGCCCGGCGGATTTCCGCTGCGCTCGGTTGCCGAGGATGACGAAAAGCGGGAAGGGCCGGTCACGGCTGTGGGCATTGCAACGCCAGCCGCGCTTCCATTGTTCACGTCAGCGCCGCCCGCTGAGAACGACGACACGGCGCTCATCACTACGCCGCGTCCGCCGCGGCCTCCGCTGGCGGTGCGGCGCGCAACGCCCGAGGTTGCACGGCGCCGGACTCCGCGCACGATCCGCCGCGACGAAGACGGCATGTCGCTGCAGCTCGAAGAGTTTGCGACCGCCGAGCCGGACACTGCAGTTGCCAGTGCGGAAGGCGAGCTGTCGGCGCCGACCGCGCACATCGGGCGGCGGCTGTTCAGCGCGCTGCTCGACGCCGCGCTCCTTAGCACGATCAACGCTGTGGTCCTGTATCTGACGCTCGCGATCGCAGGCATCTCGTTTGGCGAGCTGCGCCTCGTGCCGCCCGTTCCGATGATCGCGTTTCTCCTGCTGCTGAACGGCGGCTACCTCATTGCTTTTACTGCGGCCGGGGGCCAGACTCTCGGGAAGATGCTCACGCACATCCGCGTCACGGGAGCAGGTGGCCAGCGCGTTGATGTTGCAGCAGCTGTTCTGCGCGCGATCGGCATTCTGCTCACCATCGCCCTCCTCGGCATTCCTTACATCGCCGTGTTCTTCTCGCAGCATCGAAGGGCGCTGCACGATCGCCTCGCCGGCACCCGCGTCATCAAGGGCGCGTGATCGATCGCCTCGGCTATTTCATCGCAACGGCCGGCTTCGTCGGCCGTTTTCCTGTCGCGCCTGGAACTGCGGGCTCTGTGGCCGGACTGTTCGTTTACGCGATGATTCGTTTGATCGACGGTCCTCAGCTTGAAGCCGCAATGCTGGTGGTCACGTTCGTCCTTGGCATATGGTCGGCGAACGTCGCGGAGCGGCTCCTCGGCGGCAAGGATCCGGGCCCGGTTGTCATCGACGAAGTGCTCGGCATTCTCATTACGCTCGCGTTCCTTGACGTCAATGTCGCCGGGGCCATCGCCGGCTTCATCCTGTTCCGCGTGACGGACGTGCTGAAACCATTTCCCGCGGGCCGTCTCGAATCGCTGCCCGGCGGCTTCGGTGTGATGATGGATGACGCCATGGCGGCCGTTTACTCGCATGCCGTTCTGCGGCTGCTGGTGACGTTCCTTCCTGGGTGGTTCGACTGATGCCCACCGACGAGGCGTTCCGACGCGCGGCGATCATCGCTGTCGGGAGCGAGCTGCTCACGCCGACACGCCTCGATACCAATTCGCTCTACATCACTGAAGTGCTCAACGGGATCGGCATCGATGTGCTCGGCAAAGCGGTTGTGGGAGACGATCCCGCGGAGCTCGAGGGGCAATTCGCGCAGGCGCTGGCGCGCAGCGATCTCGTTGTTTTTACCGGTGGGCTCGGGCCAACGGAAGACGATCTCACGCGTGAAACGGTCGCTGCGCATCTCGGTCTCGCCCTGCACGAGGATGCGCGAATCATCGACGCGATCGAACGGCGGTTTGCGGCGCGGGGATGGAAAATGCCCGCGATCAACCGTCGTCAGGCGATGGTGCCCGAGGGCGCGATCGCTCTGGACAACCCGAACGGCACGGCACCGGGCTTGTGGCTCGAGCATCACGGCAAAGGCATCGTGCTTCTCCCTGGTCCGCCGCGAGAGATGCGGCCGATGCTCGCCAAGCTCGTGGCGGAACGTCTGGCAGCGCGGGCTGGTGGCCATCGCGTGATGCGGCGCGTGCTGAAAATTGTGGGCAAGGGAGAATCGCGCGTCGAAGAGCTCACGCAGCCGATTTACTCCACGTGGCGAAACGGTTCGCCCGCGATCGAGACCACGATCCTCGCCATGCCAGGGCAAGTGGAGTTGCATCTGTCGACGCGCGGCGCGGACCTGGCGGCGATGGCAGCCGCGCTCGATCGCGCCTGCGCGCAGATGGACGAGGTGCTTGGAGATGACATCTTCAGCCGCGACGACAAAACGCTCGAGACCGTCGTGGGTGACTTGCTGCGGGCGCGTGGCTGGAAGATTGCCCTCGCAGAATCATGTACCGGCGGCCTGGCCACGTCGCGCCTCACCGACGTGCCGGGGTCATCCGATTACGTCGAGCGCAGCATCGTGGCATATAGCAACGAAGCGAAGATCGAGCTCCTCGGCGTCGACCCGTCGTTGATCGCGGCGCACGGCGCGGTTAGTGAGCCGGTCGCACAAGCCATGGCGCTCGGTATTCGCGAACGCGCGCGCGTCGAGGTGGGCGTTGGCATCACCGGCATCGCGGGTCCAGGCGGCGGTTCAGACCACAAACCCGTCGGAACCGTCTGCATATCGGTCGTGGGGCCGGACGTCAGTCCGGCCACTCGGACCTTCCGGTTCCCAGGCAACCGGGAAGTTGTGAAGTCCTTCTCGGCCCTGACCGCGATCGACATGGTGCGCCGTGCGGCTCTTCGTCGCGGTTGACGTGTGCCCAAGCACGCGCGCGCAGTTGCGAAGCGTGCGCGAGCAGCTCGAGGCGAAATTCGGCGGGGTCAGGCGGCCGCCGCGCGTCACCTGGGTGGCTGACGCCGCCGCGCACGTCACAGTCCGCTTTATTGGCCACGTGGACACGGCAGTTGCTGAGAACGTTCGCCTGTCGTTGGCCGCACCGATTGCCCTCCCGCCTTACGACATCGAATTCAGCGGCGTGGGCGTGTTCCCCGGGCCGTCGCGTCCGCGTGTGGTGTGGATTGGCGTCGCGAGCGGCGGCGACGAAACTGCGTCGCTTGCTGCCCTGGTAAACCGGCGCCTCGATCAGATCATCGCTCCCGGCGAGAGCCGCCCCTTCCGCGCGCATCTCACAGTTGCGCGGGTGAAAGAGCCTGAACGATTCGATTGGCGTGACGCGCTGCGCAAGATCAATGCGGGTACAACGCGCAGCACTATCGATCACGTGACGCTCTACGAGAGCAAGACATCTCCGAAGGGGCCAACGTATACGCCATTGGGTGTCACGCTACTGGGAGGAGCTTAAGCCACGCGACAGCGCACATGGACGCGCGACTCGGACCCGGGAGGGCCGCGGCGACCTAGGCGGACCTCAAGGTCCGCGGCTACACTTGCGCAATGGATGCGCTGATTCCTGCGCTGGTCGGCTACGGCATCGGATCGCTGCCGTTCGGGTTTTTCGCGACCAATCGGCTCAAAGGCATCGATCTGCGCCGCGTCGGCAGCGGCAACGTCGGCGCGGCCAACGTGTATCGCACAGCTGGACTCGCCTTAGCGTTGCTCGTGGTCACGATCGATGTGGCAAAAGGCGCGGCGTCCGTGCTGATCGCGCCGCGCGTCGCCTCAGGCGTCGACGCGCAAGTGACGGCCGGCGTCGCCGCGATTGTCGGCCACGTGTATCCGGTATGGCTGCGCTTTCGCGGCGGCAAAGGCGTGGCCACAGCGTGCGGGGTGTTCATGACGCTCGCGCCGATCGCGACAACACTCGCTGCTGCGTGCTTCGTTGCAACGGTCTGGATCACGCGATACGTCTCACTGGGCTCCGTTCTCGCAACCGCGGTGCTGCCGCCGCTGGCATGGGGGTTCGATTCCCCAATTGCCGTCGTGGCTGGCGCAACCATCGCGGCGCTGCTGATTATTCCCCGCCACGCCGGCAATCTCGCGCGCCTGGCCGGTGGCACCGAGCGGCGTCTGGGGCAGCGGCCGTGAAATTCCACACCGTCTGTGTGCTGGGAGCTGGCAGCTGGGGCACCGCGCTCGCGGTTCACCTGGCGCGCATCGGACACGATGTGCGCCTGTGGGCGCGCGACGCGGCGCTCGCTGCCGACATGAGCACCCGGCGCGCCAACGCGGTGTATCTGCCCGATGTGAATTTTCCCGCGTCGCTCTGTCCGGTGAATGCCATTGGTAAGGCGCTGGATGGAGCGCGCGTCGTGGTGCTATCGGTGCCTTCGCATGGACTTCGGGGCGTATTGCGTCAGGCCGCCCCCCACGTGGCACCGGAGATGATCGTGGTGAGCGCGACGAAGGGGCTCGAAGAGGAGACGCTGCTCCGCATGTCGGAGGTCATCGCGCAAGAACTTTCCGGCGTGCGCGAGATAGTGGCGCTTTCCGGTCCCAGTTTCGCGATCGAGCTCGCGCACGAGTTGCCGACAGCGATCGTGGCGGCTTCGCTCACACCTGAAGCCGTTGAACACGTCCAGGACGAGTTCCGTTCCGGCACGCTGCGGCTCTACGGGAGCAACGATCTCGTCGGCGTCGAAATCGGCGGCGCGCTCAAGAACATCATCGCGATCGCAGCTGGAGTGGTCGAAGGGCTCGGCCTCGGCCATAACGCTCTCGCTGCCTTGATCACGCGGGGCCTCGCGGAGATCACGCGCTTGGCCGTGGCACTCGGCGCCCACCGAGAGACCTTGTCGGGACTGGCCGGGCTCGGCGATCTCGTTCTCACGTGCACCGGTCAGCTCAGTCGCAACCGCCACGTTGGCGTCGAACTCGCGCACGGACGGCCGCTCGCCGAAATTCTCGCGAGCACCAAGATGGTGGCCGAAGGCGTCCGCACCACGCACGCGGCGCTCGCCCTCGGCGCACGCGCCGGCGTCGAATTGCCGATTGCGGCACAAATGGCCGAAGTGCTCGCCAGCCGGCGAGATCCAAAGGCAGCGGTGTTCGCGTTGATGGGCAGGCGCCAGAAGCAGGAGGTGTAGCTGCCCAAGCCGCAGCGGTTCCGCACGAGGTTCCGTACGGCTGTTCCTTCCGGCGTTCACAGGGTTTGTCCTGAATGTTGGTCTAGGCAAGTTGACTGCATCCCGTCATGAGGTTCCTCAAGTAAGGAATCCACGTAACGAACCCATGTAAGGAACTCACGTAAGGAACCCACGTGGCAACCCACGTACGGAACCCACGTGGCAACCCACGTACGGAACCCACGTGGCAACCCACGTACGGAACCCACGTAAGGAACCTACGTAAGGAACCCACGTAGAATGGTGTGGTGGGTCTTTTCGACCGTCTTAAAGCCGGTCTCTCGCGCACCGCCCAACAGTTCACCGCCCAGTTCGACGCGCTCGTCAGACAAGCGGATACGCCAGAACAGCGTACGCGGCCTGTTGATGTGGACACGCTCGACGCGCTCGAGGAACTGCTCATCATGGCCGACGTCGGCGTGCAGGCGACCGACGAGATCGTAGAGGCGGTGCGCAGCCGCGCGCGTCGAGGGGAGAGCCTGCGCGACGTCGTCAAGCACGAGATCAGACACATCTTCGAGAGCGCCGAGCGTCCCGTCGGCAACGGCACCAAGCCGCACGTCATTCTGGTCGTCGGCGTCAACGGAACCGGCAAGACCACGACAGTGGGCAAACTCGCGAATCAATTCAAAACGACCGGCAAAAAACCGCTGATTTGCGCGGCCGATACGTTTCGCGCGGCCGCGATCGATCAGTTGCAGGTGTGGGCAGATCGCGCCGGTGTCGACATGGTGCGCGCGCGCGAAGGATCGGATCCGGCAGCCGTGGTGTTCGACGCGCTTGCTGCGAGCAAGTCGCGGGGACGCGACACGGTCCTTGTCGACACCGCCGGCCGGCTGCATACGCGCACCAATCTGATGCACGAGCTCGGAAAAATCCGACGCGTCGCCGAACGTGAAGTGCCAGGCTCGCCGCACGAAGTGCTGCTCGTGCTCGACGCCACGGTAGGACAAAACGGGCTCGCACAGGCACGTGAGTTCACCAGCGTGGCCGGCGTCAACGGCATCGTGCTCGCCAAGCTCGATGGCACGGCCAAAGGCGGCGTCGCCGTCGCTATCGCCCACGATCTGAAACTTCCGATTCGTTTCGTCGGTGTCGGCGAAGCCATTGACGATCTCCTGCCGTTTTCGCCGGACGACTACGTGGAGGCGTTGTTCCAGGAAAAGTGGTAGTTCCTCGACTCGCGAGTGAGAACGGTGCTCGCACAGGACAAGTTCCGTGAGGGCACACGGGTGTGACGACGCCGTCGTCTCAGGGCAGCGCGATGAATATTTCATGCGGCGTGCGCTCTTTCACGCCGCACGCGGTCAGGGACGGACAACGCCCAACCCGATGGTTGGCGCCGTCGCTCTGTCCGCCGACGGCGTCGTTGTCGGACATGGATGGCATGAACGTGCGGGGGAACCGCACGCCGAAGTGAATGCGCTCGACGAAGCAGGTGAAAGCGCGCGCGGCGGTACCCTCTTCGTCACGCTCGAACCGTGTTGCCACACCGGGCGGACGGGTCCGTGCACGAAGCGGATCGTCGCCGCCGGCGTGCGCCGCGTGGTCGCGGCCATGACCGATCCCGACGCGCGCGTGAGCGGTTGCGGCTTTAGAGAACTGCACTCGGCTGGCGTGGACGTGGTCACCGGAGTGTGTGAATCGGAAGCGCAGCGGTTGAACCGCGCCTTCGTGATGGTCAAAACCGAGCAGCGTTCGCTCGTGATTCTCAAGGCGGCCGCGAGTATCGACGCCAAGATTTCGGAGCGCGGCCAACGGACGCATCTGTCTTCGCCCGAGTCAGCGCGGAAGACCCAACAGCTTCGCGCCGCCGTGGACGCCATCGCCGTCGGCTCGGGCACGTTGCTCGTCGATGATCCGCTTCTGACATCCCGCGACACACGGAGGATCCGGCCGCTCGTGAGGGCGATTTTCGACAGACGTCTTCGGACTCCCGCGTGGTCGAGGGTGTTCTCGACGCTCGAGGAAGGCCCGGTAATAATACTGACGAGCGGCTCGATGTTCTCGGAGGCGCGAGACCGCGTGGCGGCGCTCCAGCGGGCAGGCGCGACGGTTCGCCCGGCGGATGATCTTTTGGGCGGTATCCGCGCCCTGCTCGAATGGGATGTGTCGACGCTCCTTGTCGAGGGCGGGGCGGCAATACACGCTGCACTCTGGCAAGCCGGCGTGGCGGACCGCCTGCACTTGATTGTGACGCCGCAGACGGTCGGACCGGGTGGCCTCGACCTGTTTGGGGGATATCCCGTGCCTCGATCGGCACTCTCCCTGGTGGCTGTCGAGCCGCGCGGCGCCGATATCTGGATAGAGGCGGATGTTCACAGGAATCGTTGAAACCGTAGGCAAGCTCGTCGAGCGCAAGCCAATGGCCGGCGGCTATCGCGTGCGCATCGCGACCCCGCTTGCGGCCGAATTGAAGGCTGGCGACAGCCTCGCGGTGAACGGCGTGTGCCTCACGGTAATCTTGACGGATGCCGTCGAGGTGCATGCTGATATCGGACCGGAAACGTCCCGCGTGACGACGTTTGGACTGTTGCAGCGCGAACAGGGCGTCAACCTGGAGCGCCCGATGCGGCTCGACGCGCGGGTCGGCGGCCACCTCGTACAAGGCCACGTCGACGGCATCGGCACTGTGGACGAAGTGCGCACGGAAGGCGGTGGGAGCTGGCTCACGGTCAGTTTTCCATCCGTGCTCGCGCCCCTTTTCGTTCGCAAGGGCTCGGTAGCGGTCGATGGCGTCAGCCTCACGGTGGCCGGCCTCGGGGAGAAGCAGTTCGACGTGCAGATTATCCCCTACACTCGGAACAACACCGCGTTTGCCGACATCAAAGCCGGTGACAAGGTCAATCTCGAGTGCGACATGATCGGCAAATACGTGGCGCGGGCAATGGAGATTGCCGGCCAGACGCCGGCGCGGAAACACAATGGGAACTAAGTTGACGATCGCCAAGGGCGCGCGCTCCAACGGGCCATTCGCAACCATCGACGCGGCGATCGACGCCATTCGCCGCGGCGAGATGATCATCGTGGTGGATGACGAGGACCGCGAGAACGAGGGCGACCTCACGATCGCAGCCGAAAAAGTCACGCCCGACGTCATCAACTTCATGGCCACCGAGGGGCGCGGCCTGATCTGCATGCCGATGACGGGCGAGCGGCTCGACCAGCTCGAGATTCCGCTCATGGTCGGCAAGAACACTACGCAATTCGAAACCGCCTTCACGGTGCCGATTGACGCGAAGGCGGGCGTCAGCACGGGCATCTCCGCGGCCGATCGTGCGGCGACGATCCGTGCGGCGATCGATCCCAAAACGACGGCTACCGATCTCGCGCGGCCCGGTCACATGTTTCCGCTGCGCGCGCGCGACGGCGGTGTGCTCGTGCGCACTGGTCAAACCGAAGCGGCAGTGGATCTGGCGCGCATGGCGGGACTGTATCCTGCGGGCGTGATCTGCGAGGTCATGGGCAAAGATGGCACGATGGCCCGCGTGCCTCAACTGGCGAAATTTGCCCGCAAGCACAAGCTGCTGATGATCACGATTGCCGATCTCGTGCGCTACCGCATGCGCAACGAGACGCTCGTGCGTAAAGTTGCCACGGCTGACTTGCCGACCCACCATGGACAGTTCCGCATCCACGCGTTCGAAAGCATGATCGACAAGGAGACACACGTCGCCCTTGTGCACGGTGACATCGGCGACGGCGAAAGCGTGCTCGTGCGCGTGCACTCCAAGTGCCTGACCGGCGACGTGTTTCACTCGGCGCGCTGCGACTGCGGCGCGCAGCTCGACACGGCGATGCAGCGGATCGTGCAGGAAGGACGTGGCGTGTTCCTGTATTTGAATCAGGAGGGGCGCGGCATCGGTCTGGCCAACAAGCTGCGCGCCTATGAGCTGCAGGATCAGGGACTCGACACGGTTGAAGCGAATGAGCGACTGGGCTTCAAGCCCGATCAGCGCGACTACGGCATCGGCTCGCAGATTCTTCGTGCGCTCGGAGTGCGTTCGATGAGGCTGTTGAGCAACAACCCGCGGAAAATGGTGGCCGTGGAAGGCTACGGTCTTTCGGTGTTGGAGTGGTTGCCGCTGGAAGTGCCGGTGTCGGAACACACGCGGAAGTACCTGAAAACCAAGAAAGACAAGCTGGGGCATCGGCTGAAGAAAGTGTGAGTTGGTGTGGCGCGGGTCGGGGTCGTCGGGAATTGCCCTGATGAATGTGCTTAATTGCCCAACCGCGGGCCGGCCTGACCCGCCCCACCTGCTCCAATCGGTTGCCTTACCCTCCCAACCGCCTGTAAGATAAGGGTTTGCCTGAAGCCCGGGCATTCCGGTCATGTTCGACACACTCAGTAATCGCCTCCAAGACGTCTTCCGTTCGCTCAAAGGCGAAACGCGGCTCACTCCCGAGACCGTCGAGGCCGCCCTCCGCGAAATCCGGATGGCGTTGCTCGAGGCCGACGTCAACTTCAAGGTCGTCAAGGCCTTTACCGATCGCGTGCGCGACCGCGCGCTCGACCAGGACGTGCTCCGCAGCCTCACCCCCAGCCAGCAAGTCGTCAAGATCGTTCGTGATGAACTGATTGCGCTGTTCGGCGACGCAAAGGGTGGCTTGCAGGAGAGCAAGGCCCGTCCGCGCATCATCCTGATGCTCGGTCTGCAGGGTTCGGGCAAGACCACCACATCCGCCAAGCTCGGACGCTTACTGGCCAAACAGGGCCGGCATCCGCTGCTCGTCTCGACCGACGTTCGCCGTCCTGCCGCAATTCAGCAGTTGTCGGTCATGGCCGAAAAGGCCGGTGTGCGCGTCCATGATCCGGCCGGCGAGATGGATCCCGTTGCCCGCACCAGCAGCGCGCTTGCCACCGCGCGCAATACCGGCAACGACGTGGTGATCGTGGACACGGCCGGGCGGTTGCACATCGACGACGAGCTCATGAACGAGCTTGTTGCGATCAAGAACGCCGCCAATCCGGTGGACCTGCTCTACGTGGCGGACGCGATGACCGGGCAGGACGCGATCAAAAGCGCCGGTGAGTTCAACAGGCAGATCGGCGTCACCGGCGTCGTTCTCACGAAGATCGACGGCGATGCGCGTGGCGGCGCGGCGCTGTCGGTGGTGTCGGTGGTCGGCGTGCCGATCGCGTTTGTTGGTGCGGGCGAGCGCATCGAGGACCTCGAAGCGTTCCACGCGGACCGCTTTGTCTCGCGATTGCTCGGCATGGGCGACGTACTGTCGCTCATCGAACGCGCCGAAGAAGCCATCGACCAGGCAGACGCGGAGAAGCTCGAGGAGAAGATCAAGAAGGGCGGCTTCTCGCTCGAAGACTTCCGCGATCAGCTCCGCACGCTGCGCAAGATGGGCCCGCTCGAGCACATCATCGGCATGCTGCCGGGAATGGGCAATCTGAAACAGCTCGCTGATCAGAAACCCGATGAACGTCAGCTGCGCCGGATCGAAGCGGTTATCAACTCGATGACGCCCGAAGAGCGCAAGCACGCGGAAGTGATCGACGGCAGCCGGCGGAAACGCATTGCGCGCGGCAGCGGCACGTCGGTCGAAGACGTCAACCGGCTGCTGAAGCAGTTCAACGAAATGCAGCGCATGCTGAAGGTCGTTGGGCAGATGACGGGTGAGCCGATAGCGGCTCCACCGAAAAAGAAAAAGAAGAAGGGTCCGTTCAGCCTGATCCGATAGTTACAAGTTCAAAGTTCAAAGTTCAAAGTGAAGAACATTTCAGTCAACTTTGAACTTTTCACTCAACTTTGAACTTTGAACTTTGAACTTTGAACTTTGAACTTTGAACTTTGAACTGACAGAGAGGAACCAATGTTATCGATCAGAATGCGTCGCACTGGCTCCAAGAAGCGTCCTTACTATCGCGTTGTCGTCACCGAAGGCCGCGAACCGCGGGAAGGGAGCTTCCTCGAAGTACTTGGCACCTACAACCCGCGCACCAAGCCCGCGAAGGTGGAGCTCGATAAGGAGCGGATTCAGCACTGGATCAAGAACGGCGCGCGGCCGTCCGACTCGGTGCGTACGCTGCTGGCGCGTCATCTGACCAAGGACCGTGGCGCGGCCGCGGCCTCGCCGGTGACGGCCGAAGCGACTGCGGCGCAGGCACCGCAGGCGTAGGAGGCACCTTGGCCGACCTGAAAGCGCTTGTCGAGACCGTCGCACGCGCGCTGGCCGATCACCCTGATGCGGTGCGCGTGAGCGAGAGCGAGCGCCGTGGCATGACGGTCATCGAATTACAAGTTGCGCCAGGCGATCTCGGTCGCGTAATCGGCCGGCAGGGCAGAACCGCCGCCGCGATGCGCACTTTGATCGCCAGTGCCGCCGAAGGGCAGGGGCGCCGCGCCACGCTGGACATCCGCGACGGCCGGTAAGTGGCCTCCGCGGCAGATTGGGACGACATGGTGCTGGTCGGCAT
>JBKPDL010000084.1:0-23759 GCA_046727855.1 Acidobacteriota bacterium | reverse complement strand
GCCAATCGATCTCAGCAACATGTGATGACCGAGTTTGCATCGCGGCGAGCATCGAACTAGCCAAGGGCCCTGCCAGGCCCTGCCCTTGATATCCGGCTAACTCCGCGGCACTTGGCTAGTTCTTGTTGTTGGCTGGGCGCGCTCCGCGCGCCGTAGATCGTTATGCGGGTCCACAACGCGTACAAAATTCACGTCTGTGGCCGCATAACGGTCTAACCCGAAATACGCGCTCGCTTTGAAACTGAGCGAAAGCAGGCCCTGCGAAGTACATGGGGGGCTTGCCCGCAGAAAGGTAATTTCCGCCATGCGAACAAAGCGCACCAAGGCACTTCCGACAATTGTGTCGCCTGCGAAGTGGCAAGCGGCTCACGAACGCCTTATGGCGAAGGAAAAGGCGGCGACGCGTTCGCGAGATGCGCTGGCCGCAGAGCGCCGCAAGCAGCCGATGGTCGAGATTGAGAAGGACTATGTCTTCGAAGGGCCGGACGGCCAGGCTCGCCTGTTCGATCTGTTTGAAGGCCGTCGTCAGCTGATCCTCTACCACTTCATGTTCGCACCCGGCGTCGACGGTTGGCCGAAGGCAGGCTGCCCTGGCTGCTCGTTCTTTGTCGACCAGATCGGTCATCTCGCCCATCTCCATGCGCGCGATACCTCGTTCGCGCTGGTGTCCCGCGCACCTCTGAAAAACATCCAACGGTACAAGAGACGTATGGGCTGGACTGTGCCATGGTTCTCTTCTGCTGGCAGCGACTTCAACGTCGACTTCGGTCTCACAACCAACAAAGGCGAGACCTTCGGCCTCAGCGTCTTCCTGCGCGACGGGAAACGCGTGTTTCGCACGTACTTCACGACCAGACGCGGCGTCGAGGCCCTGGGAAGCACCTGGACGTTCCTCGATTTGACGCCATTCGGGCGACAGGAGACGTGGGAGGATTCGCCCAAAGGCTGGCCGCAGACACCGCCCTATCAGTGGTGGCGCCGTCACGATGAGTACCGCACCTAAACACATAACCTCAACCCGGAGGCGACGTGTCGAGCTTGCATACGGCGGATGAATCGTGACCATCATGGGTGGACCGGCATTCACATCGTCGGCGCGAACTGCGTTCGGAGGTGAACGCCATGTCGAATGCAGACGACACATTGGTCCACGGGGAATCGTCACCCGCGATCGAAAGACAGCACGCGTACGGTGTGCGGCGCCAGTTCCACGCGCTCCGCGCAATGCGACCTCGCCAGGTTCTATCCCTGCTGTCGAGCGCCTACGCGGACTGGTCGTCCGCTGACGCGGCGCGTCTCGGGGCCGCGCTCGCGTACTTTACGTTGTTCTCCGTCGCCCCCGTCCTCATCGTCGTGACTGGCATTGTCGGATTGTTCATGGGCCAGGCAGCCGCCAGGGGCCAAGTCGCGCCTTGGCTCGAGCGGCTGCTGAGCCCTCAAGGTGCGGAAGCGGCGGAGCTGATGTTGAAGCAGGCCGCGACACCGGCAGGCGGGATCGTCAGCACGGCGTTTGGCTTGCTCACGCTGTTTCTCGGCGCATCGCTCCTGGTCGACGCGCTCCGCCACTCATTGAACGTGCTGTGGCGGCTTCAACAACCGCCGGCGACAACGGGGTTCATCGCGTCGGTGCGCGCGATGGCGAAGGAGAGATTGTATGCCTTCCTGATCGTGGTCGGAGCTGGACTTCTCGTGCTGGCGTCACTCGTCGTGAATACGACCGTCACCGTGGTAGCCACCCATTTTCAGGGCTGGCTGCCCCTACCCGCACCAGTGCTGCAGATCATCAACTTCACGGTGAGCTTCGGGCTGACCACGCTGATGTTCACGCTCATGTACAAAACCGTCCCTGATGCGCACGTTGCCCGAGGCGACGCTTTCGTCGGGGCGCTGGTGACCGCCCTCCTATTCACCGCGGGGACGATGGCGCTGTCGATCTTCCTGGGAACTGCTGGCGGCGCGTCGGTCTACGGCACAGCGGCCAGCGTGTTGGCGTTCCTCATGTGGGTGTACTACTCGGCCCAGGTGTTCTTCTTCGGTGCGGCAGTCACCCGCATCTTCGCGAACGAGTACGGAGCCGGCATTGTTCCACATCGCCGCTCCCTCGGCGGTCTTTGGAGACGCCAATCGGCGTAGACGCAATCGCGGAGAAACGGCGCTGACTTCGCGTCTGAACGCGTCCCAATTGGGAGCCGCCCAAGCCGAGTGTTCAGCGGCCGGACCTACTTCACCTTCGCCTGAGCCTTCCGCCGTTCCGCCCAGTACCGCTTCATCCGTTCAGAAAGCGCCTTACGGGCCGCCGCCGACATTCGGCGCGTGCGACGCGTTGCTTCTTTAACCGCGCGACGGACAGCCCGCCGCCGTCGGGACAACGCGAGTTCTGGGAAGGTTCGCTCGATGGCGATAATTTCGGCGCGCAGACGCTTTAGCGTGACTTCGGCCCCGGTCCGCGCCAGCTCGCGGAGCCGGTCAGGCGTCAGTTGCGTGATCCCACTTCTGGGCATCTACACCTCTCGTTCATCAATGTACCTCTTTTAACGGACAGCCGAGGCCGTCAGCGTCATCGGAACTGCTTCTGAATCTTCTCCGCGGCCTCCTTCACGATTTCGGCAACCAGTATCTGCAGGCTGTCGGGATTGGACGTTTCGCTGACGCCACCCCACACCAGCTTGCCCGTGGACACCTTGTAGATCAGCGATTCGACGACGATGACCGTGTCCGTCGGGACCGGTCCGGCGACGTAGACCGTGGTCCATCCGTACGGGTAGTAGCCCCAGAGGGTGGAGTAGGTCGGCGTGGCCCAGATGTCGGGCCCATAGCGCTTCACCTTGCTCTGGCTGACCGGCCGAAGCGTCACGACACCGGCGACGGCTTCACGTTCGAACCAGGCCTTGGCACGCTCCGCATCCTTCAGCTCCTCACGAGGGATCAAGCGATAGGCGGCCACGCCCAGCATGCCACGTGCCGACAACTCGCGCGCCAGGGCTTCTTCGGCGGACATGCGGAGTGAAGTATCGTCGCTGATGAGCAGCGCCACAACCTTCTGGCCCTTGAAGCTGATCGAACGCGCATCCGGGGCCGCCCACGTCGAAGTGAACTTGACGGCGGCAAGGCTGGCGCTGAAGGCCACGATTGCGGCCAGGGTTGAAAGCGTGACCGGCCGACGCGTGTAGTAGTAGTTCATCCGGTGATTCTGACACGACCTCCGCGGCTTGTATCCTTCCGTAGGCCCTAGAATCCCCGCAGAGGAGGGATCACGAGTATCACCACGTCAGCGCTTCGCCGAAGTGGCTCTCTGGTCAGCGCTTCTTCTGCTGGCACGATGCTGGGTGCGTCCGTTTATCAGCGCATCTCCCTCAAGCGCGGCGCTCGTATCTTCTGGCCGATAACCTGACGACTCGTTCTGTCTCCGAAGCCGTTACAGCGCTCAGCCTGCTTCGACGAGCGCCGCAAGTTTCGCGAGCGCTTCCCGCCACCCGGCTTCATTGTCGGCAGTCGGCAGGCCGGGTGGTAGTCCGTGCGAACCAGCAACGCGTCGATCGCGCTCGGATCCTCAATCGCCCGGAGCGCCCATGCCGCCGACGAGCACACGAACCATACGCCCTCTTCCTGCGCTAGTTGCGCACAACTTCCGCCTGCGCGGCCGGTGACGCGCCCATGCCGGTTTGAACGGCGTTGACCAGGACCGCCATGTTTCCGTAAGGGTGTTTGTTCTCGAGCATCAACTGATGACACTCCGGTAGCTCGTCGAATTGATACGCGTGCGACAAGCACGGGTCCATCCGGCCGCCGGCGACCAGCGCCGTCACCGCCGCGGCCTGCTCGTCGTTCGACAGGTGGCTCCCCTGAAACCGCTTCTGCCGCATCCAGTGGTAGCGGAGATCCATGGTGACGTTGTAACCGGTGGTGCCGGCGCAGATGACCACCATCCCGCCCGTGGCGCAGACGAAGATCGACGTCGGGAGGGTGAACTCGCCGGGATGCTCGAAGACGATGCGCGGACTGATTTTCTCGCCGAGCGCATCCCAGATCGCTTTGCCGAACGCGCGCGCCCCCTTGGCCCACTCCCCATACGCGCCGGCGTTCTTCGTATCCGGCATCGGGCCCCAATGCGTGAAGTTGGTGCGATTGAGGACGCCTACCGCGCCGTGAGCCAGGCAGAACGCACGCTTCGCCTCGTCGGAGATCACCGCGATCGCGCGCCCGCCGAACGCGCGCGTGATGCCGAGGGCCATGCTGCCAAGCCCGCCGGCGCCGCCCCACACGAGCACCGGATCGCCCGGCTCGATCGTATTGCCCGCCCACCCCATCAACATTCGATAGGCAGTCGACGCGCAGAGCAGGAAGCAGCCGGCTTCCTCCCACGTCAGTCGCGCCGGTTTCGGCACGCATTGGTGGGCCTGCGCGCGCGCGAACTGGCAGTAGCTGCCGTAGTTGGTCTGGTAGCCCCAGATCCGAGTGCTCTCGGCCAGCATCGGATCCTTGCCGGACAAGACCCACGGGTCGTCCGGCCGCCACCAGCCGCTGTGTACGATGACTTCGTCGCCAACGGCGACGTTTCTGACTTTGTCACCGACGGCCCAGACGATGCCGGAGCAGTCGCTGCCACCCGCGTGGAAATCCTCAGGCTCTCCAAGCCGCTGCCGGTCGGCAATGACGTCCACAGGCGTTCCGAGCGCCGCCCAGACGTTGTTGTAGTTGATGCCCGATGCCATCACGTAGACGAGCACCTCGTCGGGGCCGATGGACGGCGTCGGCAGAATCTCGCGGCGCCACGCACTGCGCGGCGGTCCGAACCGGTCCTGCCGCACGGCATATGCGTGCATCCGACGCGGCACCTCGCCGAGCCGTGGCCTCTCGCCGAGATTGAACAGATCAGACATGAGTCCTCCCACGAGTGGTACGTGATCGACTTACCGACCGCGAACGCGGCGCAGCGTACACGAGTGCCCCCCGATGAACCAGTCACAAGACGCCCGTGCGCCGCCCCCAAATGTGGAGGGTCGACGTAGCCGGCATGCCTACGGGGGTGATGGTCTCTCAAATCATCAGGGTACGCCGGCCGTGGGCGGCAACAGCTCGGCTTTGATCTGCCGCCACGCCTGTCGCGCCTCGTCCACCGAGCCTTCGTCTTCGATCGTGGTGATGTCGCCGGGATCCCGATCGAGGATCACCGCCCTCAACACGCGCCGCATGATCTTTCCGCTCCGCGTCTTGGGCAGCATCGTCACGAAATTGAGGTCGCCGATGACGGCGATCGGCCCCAGCTCGTGCCGCACGACTTGCAGGAGCGCCTGCCGCAGCTCCGCCGAGGGGACGTAATTGTTCTTGAGGAGCACGAATGCCGCGATGACCTCGCCGCGCGTTTCGTCCGGCCGGCCGATCACGCCGCATTCCGCAACGGCCGGATGTTTCAGAAATGCCGATTCGACCTCGATCGTGCCGATGCGGTGGCCGGCAACCTTGATGATCTCGTCGGCGCGGCCAGCGAACCAGACGTAGCCGTCTTCGTCGATGTGCGCGGAGTCCCCCGTGTAGTACACGTTCGGGATTCGCTGCCAATAATCGCGGCCGTATCGCTCCGGTTCTCCCCACAGCGCCGGCGTGAGCCCTGGGAACGGGCGCTTAATGACCATGATCCCCTTCTCGCCGGGCGCACACGGCCGGCCGTCCGGCGTCATCACCGCCGCCTCGATCCCTGGAAGCGGAATGCCCGCGGAGCCGGGTTTCACAGGCATCAGGCAGATGCCGTACGGGTTGCCGAAGACCGGCCCACCGGTCTCCGTCTGCCACATATGATCGATGACCGGAATCCGGTTCTGGAGAATCGTATTCTGCAGCCAATCCCACGCCGCCGGGTTCAGGACCTCGCCCGCGCACACGACCCGCTCGAGGCGCGCGTGATCGACGCTGCGAAGCGGGCCGTCACCGTACTTCATCAGGGCGCGAACCGCCGTCGGCGATGTGAAGATCCCGGTCGCCCCGAACTCCTCCACGACGACGCGCCAGTTCGCCTCCGCGTGCGGATGATCCAGCGCGCCCTCAAACACGACGGTGGTGGCCCCCGTCAGCAGCGGCGCATAGACCATGTAGGAGTGGCCGACGATCCACCCGATGTCCGACGTTGCCCACCAGACGTCGCTCGCACGGAGACCGAAGCACCAGCGGCCCATGCTGACTATGTAGACCTGGTAGGCGCCGTGGGTGTGAATGGCCAGCTTCGGCTTCGCCGTAGTGCCCGAGGTGGCGAGAATGAACGCAGGCTCGTTGGCTTCCAGCGCGACATAGCCCCCGTCGTGCGTGGCGCCGCCGGTGAGAAACGCTTTCCACGTCATGTCGCGGGCTTGTGCCGGCGTCGGCTGCTCCGGGTCTCGCCGCCACACGACCACCCGTTCGACCGACTCGCCCCCGTTCTGGACGGCTTCGTCGACAATCGGCTTGAGCGGCACCACCTTGCCCTTGCGGTAGGTGACGTCCGCCGTGAACACGAACCGGGATCCGCTGGCCTGGATGCGATCGCTCAGCGCCTGCGCACCAAAACCCGCGAAGACAACCGAATGGATCGCGCCGACGCGCACGCACGCGAGCATCAGCACAATTGCTTCGGGCGACGTCGGCATGTAGACGGTGATGCAGTCGCCACGGCGCACGCCTAACGCCCGCAACGCGGCGGCGACCTGCGTGACCCCGTGCAGAAGCTGTGCGTAGGTGAAGGTCGCGCGGTTGCCGCGCTCGTTCACATACATGAGCGCCGCCTGGCCGCCCCGTCCGCGGCCGACGTGGTAGTCGAGGGCGCTGTAGGAGAGATTGGTCTCGGCGCCCACGAACCAGCGGAAAGTCGGCGCGCGATCCTCGAACACTCGGTCCCAACCGCGAAGCCACGGGACGTTCTGCGCGGCGCGCGCCCAGAACGCTTCCGGATCGCGCGCCGCGTCGTCCAGCATGCGCGACACCATTGGGCTGGCAAGCTTCACAACGGGGCTCCTTGCGACTTTTGGCGGCAGCAGCCGGCCGCGCTCTTGGCTCTCATCGCGACTCTTCGTCTTTAGCACAACTCCGTCCTATCGCGATCCGCGACATGCGCGGGCACGACTTATCGGTAATTTCATGGATGCGAGCGGCAATACGCATGGACGCCTCGCCCCTCTGGTGTGAAAAACTACTGACGAGTCGAAGTTGGCTCCTCGGGACGCTGAAATGTGCTCAGCGGAAGTTTGTTCACCTCGTCAATGATCTTGGCATACGCACGTGCCGATGCTTCCAGGCCGGTCCAGGGCACCGTTTGCGGCGTCTCCAGATCAGTATGGAAGTAATGATGGTATTCGCCCGTGTCGATCCCGGGAAGGAAGCGGAAGAAGGAGCTCATGTCACTCGCTGGCGGAGTGGGATTTGGATAGAGATCCATCGTTGCACCGAACTGCTTGAAGGCCGCGGTGGCAATCTTCTCGAGTTCCGGGCGCGACGGACCCCCTGCGTACCATTGCTGCGGCATGTAGGTATTGCCCCAAACGATCTCGTTGGCGTTGTAATAGCGCGGACGCGACTGAGTCTGAATGGTCGAAGGATGTTCCACGTTGATCGCCAACGCCGTCTTGGCAAACAGCTTCTGCCGGTTGTCGATAATCCACCGGTTGCCGACTGCGGATCCCTCGCCGGAATTATGGTGGCCATCGAGCCCGATGAAAATCATCGTCCGCCTGCGCTGCGCCTGCGGGATCTTGCCGTAGTGCTCCGCCAGACTCACCATCGACGCCACACCGCTGGCATTGTCGCCCGCCGCATCGAACCAGCCATCGCGGTGCGCCATGATGTAGATCGTTTCATCGGTCGCACCAGGTAGTGTGCCCCAGACCAGCGCGGTCTTCAGGTTCGGCACTCGCTCTACACTCAGCTTCACCTTCACGCGTGCGAACTGACCAGCCGGCATCGCCGCGATGATCTCTCGCGCGGCGTTGCCGTCGTCGTGGCCGACGGTGAACGCCGGCGCATTGGTTCGTGAAGGATACGCCTGGTACCGCATGTTGCCCGGCAGCATGTTGACTTCGAAAATTGCCGCAGCGCCCTTCTCGCCGGCGCGTCGCACGGCGCCCTCGTTCGGCGCACCGAGCATGGTGAAGACGAACACAGCTTTTCCTTTGACATCCCTCCCTGCGAAGTCTGCCTCGCTCCCAAGACCCGCATATACCGCTTCGAGATCCATCCCCTCAGCCGACGTTGCGACGGCGCCGTAGTGGGGCTGCGCCGATTCGAGCGAGATCGTCTTCCCGCCGCCGGCGATCGTGACTTCCCAAGACCGGGGAAACCACTGCGGAACGAGGTCGAAGGGCTGGATTCGCACGTCGGTCAATCCGGCGGCCTTGAACTTTGCAACCAACCATTCCGCACTCTCCGCGTCGCCGGATGTGCCGATGATGCGACCCCAGAACTTTGGATGCCCCTGGTCACGATATCTCCGGGCGATGTTCGCTTGCTCGATGACGGACTCGTGCATCCGCCTTCCATCGATGCCCGCGTACGCTTCCTGTCCCGGCGGAAGCGGGAACCGTATCAGCATCTCGTCCAGGGTCGCTTGAGACATGCCGCTTGGCGACGGGTGGCGCGGCGGCGCGGCCGGCCCTTGTCCTTGCTGGGCAACCTGTGCGCGGCCAGTGAGCACGATCGCGACGAAGCACGCCGATAGGGCTCCCAGCAGCAAAAATCTTCTTCGCATGTTTGTCTCCTATTGGCAAATCGCAAAACTGCCCTGCGCAGGCGAGCCACAGAGGCACGGCGCCTCGGTGGCATATGCCTACTGGCTAGAACTCATAGCGCAAGCCAACCCGCGCGATTCTCGGTCCGCTGATCAGCGACGGCCTCAGGAAGTTGGAACCGTAGCTCGTCGTCATGTCCTGAACTGCGTTTGTGTTGAACATGTTGTAGACGTCGACGAAACCGCGGATGGTGTGCGCCCCCTTGAACGTAAACGCCTTGGCCAGCCGCATGTCGAAAATAACGACGTTGTCGTTCCGTTGCTCGCCTCTGGGCGACGCCTTGATTGACACGTTCGTGCTGTAGTTCAGCCGCGCAATAAACGTCGGCGCGTAGGGGCGTCCCGCTTGCGAGCGGAGAATCGGCGTGAGATGAATACCCATCGGCAACTCGAGATTGGACGACAGCCTGACCTGCCATTCGTTGTACGCATCGCGTCCGTCGGTCGTGTTGATCAGTGCGTTTGGGGTCAGACGCGCGAAGCCCTGGCGGCTCCACAGCTGGGAGTAGCTCGCGAGCAGCGACCAGCGATTCGACTGCCGCCGGTTGGCGGTAATTTCCCAGGTGTAGTAATCACTGTTCGTGAAGTACCCGTTTTTGACCACCTGCACGACCGGCAGACTCAAATACGCGGGATCGAGGTTGTAGGCTGTGATCGCCGCACCATCATCGCCGGTTCCGACCTGTCCATCTGGTCCAGGGTTGGCGACGGTGATCGGCTGGTTAAACGCCTCAAACGGCTGATTGACGTTGACGGTCGTGCGCGGATTCCGCACACCGTTCCAGACGAATCCAGTGCGAACACCGAAGTTTTCCGCGATCTCACGCTCGAAATACAACGACGCGGAATGCGAGAAGTCGTCCTTGAGATCGGGATCGAAGGTAACTGCCGGTGAGAAGTCAGGTCTGGCACCGGCCACCGAAAGCACGCGACCGAGCTGGTGAGGTCCTTCGAAGATTGGCAGACCCTCAGCGTTGTATCGAGGGTTTGGATTGATCCACTCGTATCTGGTGAAGTTGTTGTTGGGATTGGGATTCCCCAAGTTCGCAAGGGCAAAGCTGGGACTCTCCCAATATTTGCCGTAGTTGGCTTTCACCAGAGTTTTTTGATCATCAGTGAGGGCGTAGACGACGCCCACTCGAGGCGCGAAGAGGTTCCACTTCGGTCCGTTGATGTGAGGGAACTGGTGACCCTGCGGACCCAGCTGCTCCGGAACATAGTTCGTGTATTGATCGAATCGCGCTCCCAGATTGAACGTGAGGCGCGAGTTGACCTGCCATGTATCGGATACGTAAGCACTCTTGGATCGTCCGACGGACCGTGTGCTGTTGGGGACGAGATAGACGTCTACCTGCGTCGGAACGTTGTTGTTCAGGTACAGGATCATGTTGCCGGGACCAAACGCAGGTGTGGCGTATTTCTGCTGCTCATGCTGGAACTCCCCGCCGAACTTGAAGGAGTGGCTCCCCACCCACCCGTTTTTGAAGTACGTCAACGAGCCGTTCACCTGTGGACGATCTCGTTCGTCGAACCTGGTGGGAATGGAACCATAGAGCCGGTTCGCGCCGGCATCGTCGTAACGTTGTGCCTGACCTTTTCCTTTGTAGTCACCGAAGTCGCCCCAGTGGCCCGCGCGAACGGTCAACACAAGAGAGCGGCCGAGAATGGCTTCGTACGCGAACGACTCGGTGGCATTCGGATATTCCTCGTCGATCAGCGCGTCCGCTGTGACGATGCGTTCGCCAACGCCGTAGTTTTCGAAGATCTTGTTCGCATAGCTCCGGAAGGCCGAGACCTTGTGGTTCGGCGTGACGTTGTAAGTAATCTTTCCCGTGTACGCCGGGATGGTCGTGACCGCAATGTCGTCGATGAGGACGGGGTACCGGCGATCGAGCCGTGTGTGCCGAACGCCGCCGTACCACCAGAGCTTGTCTCTGATGATGAAGCCGCCCAGATTCGCGCTTAGATCGCGAAACAACTGGAAGCGATTCAGATCGCGGACATCGACGCCGCCGCTGCTTGTCAGACCGCGTGCGATCAGATCGTCATCGATGTTGCGTGTGCCAAAGCTGTCGCTCTGGTAGTCAACGTAGAACTGCCCGTGATAGGTGTTGCCCCCAGACTTGGAGACCACGTTGATGAACGCGCCGGGCACGGGCGTCTCGGCGCTGTTGCCGGTGAGGTTGACCGCCATGTCGTCGAACGACTCCATGTCGGAATAGCCGAGCAGTCCGCCCGAGCCAAACTGACTGCTGTTGATCCCTTCAATCTCGCCGCGCCCGCCCTCCAAGCCATACGCGCGGTATCCTTGCATCGTCGTTGCGTTAGCGCCGCCGACGTCGACGCGCTGATTCAGCACACCGGGCACCTGCGACATAACCGCAGCGTAGTCGCGCGAACCGACCAGCGCGGTCGCCAGTTGCTCGGCATCCAAGTGGGTCGCCACGCGCGAGGCTGTGACGTCCACGACCGGCGACGCGCCGCTGACCGTTACGGTCTCTTCCAGGCCGGCGGTATTCAGCATTGCGTTGATCGTTGCGGTGAATCCGACGTCTAGTCTGATCCCTTCACGTTTGAAGGTCGAGAATCCCGCTAGCTCGAATACGACGACGTAGTCGCTGCCTGGCGGCAGATTGGGCAGCCGATAGGTGCCGTCCGCAGCCGTCGCGGCGCTGCGCGTGCCCATCAGGGCGGGTCCGGTGACGGTAACGGTGACACCCGGCAGCACGGCTTGGGTCTGGTCCGTCACTGTCCCAACGATGCTGCCACCAACCCCCTGCGCGGCCGCGGGTGCGGCGAACAGAAGAATCGCGGCCAGCAGAACGCCGTACGAGAATGGTCGAGAAACAGCCGCCATAAGCCTCCTCCAGAGCGTCGTCCGCTTAACAGAGTGAAGGCGACGGTGTCGGTCCCCGGTGCTCCGCCGGTACGCGGCGTTGCGAGCTACGACCGCGTGGCAACTTACGACACGCCTGCCTCGCTTCGGCCGGCTCACGACCGAGTGTGTTATCGAAACCGACGGTTTGTGAGCGTAACAACGTGCCGACTACCCTGCTAGTCACAGAATGGACGTGCGGACAGGCGCAATCTGAACGAATTCAGCGTAGGCGGAATAACTACACACAGTGCCCCGCGTGACTCGCTCACGCGTTTGCTCGCGTGCGTAGCGGGAGCGAGTCGGGGGCTCCGGGCGGCGACCTCGCATTCGTCCGCGCGGTCTGTGTTCGTTATGGCCGCGGCGTCGGAGGCAGAGGCTCTTCAGGCCGCTGCAAGTCGCTCAGCTGTAGCCTGTTCACCTCGTCGATGATCTTCGCGTAGGCGCGGGTCGTCGCTTCCAGTCCCGTCCACGGCACCGTCTCAGGTGTTTCCTGATCGGTGTGGAAGTAGTGATAAAACTCGCTCGTGGCGACGCCCGGCACGCCACGGAAGTAGGCGCCCAGGTCGCCCGCCGGCGGACGTGGATTCGGGTCGAGATACATGCTCGCGCCGAACAGACGGAACGCGTTCACCGCGATCGTTTCGAGTTTGCGCCGCGAGGGTCCGCCCGCGTACCACTGCTGCGGCATGTACGTGTCGCTCCAGACAATCGTGTTGTCGTCGCTTTGGTAGTAGCGCGGCCGCACAGTCGTCTGCATCGTCGACGGATGCTCGGCATTTATCATCAGCGCGGTCTTCGGGAACAGCGTCTTGCGGTTGTCCCACATCCACCGTCGGCCGACGCCGGCGCCGGGACCGGAGTTGTGATGGCCGTCCAAGCCGACGAAAACGATGGTGCGACGGCGCTCGGCCTGGGGTACTTTCGCGAAATATTCGGCAAGCGAGATGATCGAGGCGACGCCTGACGCGTTGTCGCCCGCTGCGTCGAACCACCCGTCGCGGTGTGCGATCAGGTAGATAGTTTCATCGGTCGCGCCCCGCAGCGTCCCCCACACGAGCGAGGTCTTCAGATTCGGCACTCGGCGCGCCTCGAAGCTTGCCTTCACCCGCGCAGCCTGGCCGGCCGGCATGGCCGCGATGAGATCGCGCGCGGCGTAGCCGTCATCGCTCCCGACCGTGAACGCCGGCGCTTTCGTGCCCGAGGGGTACGCCTGATACCGCATATTGCCGGGCAGCATGTCGACTTCGAAGACAACGGCGGCTCCTTTGGCATCGGCGCGGCGGACGGCTCCCTCGTTCTTGAGTCCCGTCTGGTTGAACACGAAGACGGCCTTGCCGGTTACATCCTTGCCAACGAAATCAGCCTCGCTGCCGAGCCCGACATACACGGCCTCTGCGTCGACACCGCCGGTGGACAGCGAGTTCGCGCCGTAAAACGGCTGCGCGGTGTCCAGCCGCACGGTCTTGCCGCCGCCGGTCACGACCACGTCCCAGGTCTGCGGCATCCACTGCGGCTCGAGATCCAGCGGCTGAATCCGCACATCAGACAGGCCCGCTGCCTTGAATTTCGCCGCCAGCCATTCGGCGCTTTCGTGATCCGACGAGGTGCCGGTGATGCGGCCCCAGAATTTCGGGTGCACCTTGTCGCGATAGCGGCGCGAGATGAGCGCCTGCTCGACAACGTCCCGGTGCATCCGCTTGCCGTCAATCGCGCCGTAGCGCTCGGCTCCTGCGGGCAGCGGCCATTGCAGGAACGCATCTTCGAGTCTTGGATAGAGCTCCGCGCGCGGCGTGACGGCCCCAGACTGCGGCGCGGGCGGCGCCTGTTGTGCGCTGCCGCGCTGACCTGGAGCGATAAACACAGCCAACCCATAGAACACGGCCAGCCAGCACAATGACGGTCGGTGCATGACTCCCTCCTTCTGTCTACTCGGCACCCACGCCGAGGTACACGCGTAGCTTCTCGTCGTCGAAGAGCGACTCCGCGCGGGCCTCGGGGGTCATCAGGGACCCAACGATGCCGGCGATGAACGCGAGCGTCATCGAGATGATCGCCGGATTGCGAAGCGGGAAAACAGCCGTCGGGTTCTTCAGGATGTCAACCCAGACGGTGGGGCTCAGCACGATCAAGCCGACCGACATGACCGCGCCAGCGATGATGGCGCACACAGCCCCTCGTGTGTTGAAGCGCCTCCATACGATCGACAGCAGCAAGGGCGGGAAATTCGCGCTCGCCGCTATCGCGAATGTGAGGCCGACCATGAACGCGACGTTCTGGCCCTTGAACAGAATCCCGAGCAGGACCGCGGCCGCACCGAAGGCGACGGTGGCAATCTTCGCCACTCTTACCTGTTCCTGCTCGGTCGCGCGTCCCTTCCTCACGACGTGCAGGAAGATGTCGTGCGAAAGCGCGCTGGCGCCCGCGAGTGTGAGCCCGGCAACCACAGCGAGAATCGTCGCGAACGCGACCGCCGCAATGAACCCGAGAAACGGCGTGCCACCCAGGAGTTCCGCGAGTAGCGGCGCGGCCATGTTCCCCCCAGGATCAATGCGCCGAATGGCGTCGCGGCCGAGAAGCGCCGACGCACCAAAGCCGACAATCGGGATAATCAAGTAGAAGTAGCCAATCATGCCGGTCGCGTAGAGTACCGACACCCGGGCGGCCTTCGCGTCCGGCACGGTGTAGAACCGCATCAGGATGTGCGGCAGGCCGAGCACGCCGAACATGAGCGCGAGGCCGAGCGAAATGGCGTCCACGGGATCGGTTACGAGGCCTCCAGGCTCGAGTGCCTGCTGCCCGTATCGCGCCGCAACGGCCCCGTACAGGTCTGTAACCGAGAAATTGAACTGCGCAAGTACCAGCACGGTGAGGATAGTTACGCCGCCAACGAGCAGGATGGCCTTGATGATCTGGACCCAGGTGGTCGCGATCATCCCGCCGAACAGCACGTAGAGCAGCATGACAATACCGACGATCGTCACCGCCGACTCATACGGGATGCCGAACATCAGCGTCACGAGGTTGCCCGCGCCAACCATCTGCGCGATCGTGTAGAAAAGCAGCGTGAGGATGCCGCCCACCGCTGCGGCGATGCGCACGGGCGTCTGCTGCAGCCGGAACGCGACGACATCGGCGAAGGTGAACTTGCCGAGATTGCGCAGCGGCTCCGCGATGAAGAACATCAGCGCGGGCCAGCCGACCAGCCAGCCTGTCGCGTAGATCATCCCGTCGAATCCGCTCAGCGCGACGAGCCCCGCGATGCCGAGGAAGGAGGCCGCACTCATGTAGTCGCCCGCAAGCGCCAGCCCGTTTTGAAGGGGACTGACGGTGCGACCTGCCGCGTAGAACTCCGTGGTCGAACGCGTCCGTCGCGCGGCCCAGTATGTGATGGCGAGGGTCAGCGCCACGATCAGCAGGAAGAAGCCGATCGCGGAGGCGGTTGGATTGCCAAGCGTCGTTTCCATCAATTCACTCGCGGGTACTCAGTCAGCTGCGCAGGCGATCGCGCAGGCGCTGGACCTCGGGATCGTAGTTGCGGTTGGCCCAAACCACGTACGCCGCCGTGAGCACCCAGGCAAGAACGAGCACGGCCACACCCAGCACGATGCCGAGCGTCGTGACCTCGCCGATGCGGGTCGCCAGCAGGCCGCGCCGGGTGGCGACGAGCAGAATGAATCCGTAGTAGACGACGAACAAGGCGAGCGTGAGCAGGAGCGCCACCCTCCACCGCCTCGTGACCAGATGACGGAATTCATTCGACTCGAGCAGTTCCCGTGAAGTGAGTTTTACGTGCAGCTTCTCTGTCACGCGCCGCCGCCCTATCTGCGGGTCTTGGTATCCGTGTGGCTCGGCCGCGGCTGGCGAAGATCCTTCGGAGCCGCCGAGCGCTGGAACCGCCGTCAGGTCGAGTTTGTTGACCTCGTTCACGATGCCCCGCCGTCGATATCGTCTAACAGACTGCTGAAAACGCAGCCGGAATTCAAAATGAAAATTTCAAAGGAAGCTTTACGATTCGGGCGGCCGCTGCAAGCTGGTGAGCCGGAGCTTGTTGACCTCGTCGATGATCCTGGCGTAGGCGCGCGTGGACGCCTCGAGTCCCGTCCAAGGGACCGTCGCGGGCGTCTCCTGGTCGGTGTGGAAGTAGTGATAGAAATCGCTCGTCGCGACGCCCGGCAGGAACCGGAAGAAGCGGCCGAGATCACCGAGCGGAGGTCGGACGTTGGGCTCCCGCAGCAGCGGCACGCCGAACTCGCGGAACGCCTTGACGGCAAGCGCCCGCAGCTCGGGCCGCGACGCGCCGCCCGCATACCACTGCTGGGCGGTGTACGCGTTCGACCAGGCGATGTCGCGCTGCTCCTCGTAGCGCGGCCGCACGTAGGTCTGCAGCGTCGACGGATGCTCCGCGTTGATCATGAGCGCGGCCTTCGCGAAGAGCTTGTTGCGATTGTCGGCCATCCACTTCAAGCCCACTGCCGATCCCTCGCCGGAGTTGTGATGGCCGTCGACGCCGACGAACACCATCGTGCGGCGCCGCTGTGCCTGCGGCACCTTCGCGTAGTGCTCGGCAAGCCCGATCATCGACGCCACTCCGGCGGCGTTGTCGCCCGAAGCATCGAACCAGCCGTCGCGGTGCGCGATGACATAGATGGTCTCATCGGTCGCGCCCGGGAGTGAGCCCCACACGAGCGAAGTCTTCAGGTTCGGCACCATCTTCACGTCGAGCGAGACCTTTACTCGCGGTGGCTGGCCTGGTGTGGCCGCAGCAAACATGTCGCGCACCGCGAACCCGTCCCCGCTGCCGATGATGAAGGCCGGAGCTTTCGTGTTCGACGGGTAACCCTGATACCGCATGTTGCCGGGCAGCATGTCCACTTCGAAGATCGCAGCGGCGCCCTTGGCGTCCGCGCGCTTGGCGAGCGCGGTCCAGTCGGTTCCGAGCTGCAGGCCCACCTGCGTGTAGTAGAAGACCGCCTTCCCTTTCACGTCTTTGCCCGCATAGTCCGCTTCGGTGCCGAGCCCGACGTACACCGCCTCGAGGCCGAGGCCTCCGGCTGGTGTCGGCACGGCGGCGTAGTTCGGCTGCGCGGAATCGAGCTTGATGGTCTTGCCTCCGCTCGTCACCGCCACCTCCCACGTCTGCGGCATCCACTGCGGCGTCAGATCGAACGGCTGTACGCGCACGTCGGACAATCCGATCTCCTTGAAGCGACGAGCGAGCCACTCGGCGCTCTCCGCGTCGCTCGACGTGCCGATGATCCGGCCCCAGAACTTCGGGTGCACCTGATCGCGATACCGGCGGGCGATGAGCGCCTGCGCGACGACGTCCTTGTGCAGCCGCTTGCCATCGATCGCGGCGTACTTCTCCCCGCCTGGCGGCAGCGGCCAGCGAAGGAGCGAGTCGTCCGGCGTGTCGACGTCAACGGGGGCCGGCGCTGCCGGTTGTGGTGACGCGATCGTCTGCGAGGCACCGGAAGGGCCGACAATCATGACGCTGGCGAGGATGAGAATCGCACCTGCAAGCGATATCCATGTCCGCATCTACTGTCTCCAGGAAGAGAGCGTTGCTGAACTCCCGCCCGCACCCTGCAAGCACGAATGCGGGCCGGTCACGACTATTGTCGGTTGCCGGCGGAATCTACGAGGAGGTCAACTCAACTTCAAGTGGCAAGATGGCGGTCGGCGCTGACGTCGTTCTGCCCTTGCGCTGTAGGCAACTTGACGACATCTCCGCCATTACAAGTGGATGCCGGTTGTATATCTAGACCGTGCGCCATGCGGAGCGCTAAGGCTCAGCGTTCGACGAGTTCGGTGATAAGTTTGCGGTCGAGCACGTAGAAGATGATCTCGGCGGTGCTCTTCAAGTTCATTTTCTCCATAATGCGCGCACGATAGGTACGAACCGTTTTGGGGCTCAGATTCAGCAGTTGCGCTATTTCGTCGATCCCCTTGCCCGCCCCAAGCTGCAACAACGTCTGGTACTCGCGGTTAGAGAGCGTCTCGTGAAGGTCCTGAGTGTTGCGTCCCCGCACCAGAGCGAGCGCCAGTTCCTGCGCGAGCGACGCCGTCAGGTACTTCTTTCCGTTGTGCACCTGCCGCACAGCCGCCGCCAACTCGCGCGACGAGTGGTTCTTGGTCAGGTATCCGTCGGCCCCTGCGGCCAAGACTCGCCGCGCATACTGCTCTTCTGGATGGACGCTGAGAACGAGAATGCGAAGCTCCGGCCTGATCGCCTTCACGTTCTTGATCGTGTCGAGCACGCCTGGCCCCGGCATCGAGACGTCGAGCAGCAGCACGTCGGCCGGCGTCGTCCGACACAACTGCAACATGGATTCGGCGTTGGCGGCCTCCCCAACCACCGAGATGTCGCGGGAGTGCGACACGACGTATTTCAGACCCTCACGGAGGATTTCGTGATCATCAGCGATGAGCAAGCGAATCATGCTGCGGTGCCTCGAAAGCCTGCTCCGGGATTCTGAGGCGCAGGCTGACGATGGTTCCTCTCCCCTGAGGAACGGAGATGTGTAACTCACCGCCCAGGCCCTCGGCGCGCTCTGCCATGCCGGCGAGACCAAAGGACTGTTGGTCGCTGAGCTTGGACAGCGGAATCCCCATCCCGTCGTCCTCGATGTCGAGCGCGAACGCGTCGCCCGTTCTGACGGCCCGCACTTTCACCACCTCAGCGTGCGCATGCCGCGCAACGTTGGTGAGCGCTTCCTGCAGGATGCGGAAGATGGCAATGTCGCGATCCTTGTCCCGCGACATCCGGCCGACCGAGAGATCGAGCTCGCAGTGGCACCCGCTCCATTCCGCGAATTCGTGGACATGCCACTCGATGGCAGCCTCGAGCCCGAGGTCATCGAGGACGGGAGGCCGCAGCTGCGACGAGATCTGCTGAATGGTCCTGACGGTGCGCTCTACGAGCGGTCCGATCGCCTGCACGCGCTTCGTTTTCAGGCGCTGCGGGAGCCGCTGCGTGAGCCAGGTGACGTCGATGTTGAGACGGGTCAATGTCTGGCCGAGCTCGTCATGAAGTTCGCGCGCAATCGACGAGCGCTCATGTTCACGGATGGCAATGAGCCTCGCCGCCAGATTGCGCGTACGTTCGTGCGACTCCTTCACCAGCTCCTGGTTTCGCCGAAGCTCAGTGACATCGCGATGAACGGCGATCAGACCGACAACGCGGCCGTCAGCGTTCGACACTGGGGCGAAGGTCACATCGGCCCAAAAGTCTGCGCCCTTGCGTCGGCAGGGCACGCCGCGGCCCGTCCACGAACCGGTGCGGAGCACCTCGTCACGAATGCGCCGCAACTCCTCCGCGCCGTCGTCCGCGAGCGGAAACGTGAGCGGCGCAAGCGGCCGCCCCAGCATCTCGTCCGCCGTGTAACCGAACAACGTCTGCGCACCGTGCGCCCAGAACGTGATCCGATCCGACAGATCCGTGGCGACGACGGATTCGAGGACGCTGTCCAGGAGCTGGGCCTGAAATCGCAGCCGCTCCTCCGCCTTGCGCTGCTCGGTCACATCGCGGTGGATGCCCAAAAACCCGGACCGTTCACCGGCCGCATCGGTCACGACCGACACGACGAGGTCGGTCCAGATGATGGAGCCGTCCTTCCGGCATCGCATCACCTGCGAGTTCCAGGTGCCACGCGTCCTGAGGGCGTGCGTCTTCTCTGTCTCCAAGAACGCTACGCCTTCCGGCACGATGAGCGAGTCCACGGGCTTACCCATCGCCTCCTCTGCCGAATAGCCGAAGAGGCGCTCCGCGCCCTTGTTCCAGAACGTCACGTTGTTCTTGACATCAGTGCTGACAACCGACTCGCGCACGCTGTTCAGGAGGACCGACTGCACCCGCAGTTTGTCGGACGCCTTCAGGCGAGCGGCGATGTCTTCCACCGCGGCGCGCAGGAGCTCGCCGTCCTGGCGGTGCAGGCCACGCAGCCGCGACAGCTTCTTCGAGCGGTCGACGACGAACAGATATCCGTCTTCGTCGGTGTAACCGATGTCGCAGGTCCGCAGCCATCCGTCGTCATCGAGGACGTCCGCTGTGACTTCAGGGAAGTTGTGATAGCCCTTCATCACCTGCGGACCACGCACCCACACCTCGCCAAGCTCTCCGGGGCCAACTGCGCGCCGTGACACGACATCGACGACGCGGCATTCCGTGTCCGGCACCGGCAGGCCGACCGAAGCGACCTTGGGGGATACACGGGGCGTGAAGTGAGTCAACGCGACCGCTTCAGTGAGCCCGTAAGCCTGTCTCACATTGCATTGCAGGCGCTCCGCGCACGCGCGCGCCACCGAGTCGGGTAACGGCGCAGTGAACGCGGTAATTTTCTTCAGCGCCGACAAATCGAACTTATCCACCTCGCTGTGCTTGGCCAGCGTGCGGATGACCGGCGGCACGAGATACGCGACCGTGACCCGGTAGCGCTCGATCGCCTGCAGCAACCATGCGAGGCTGAAGTGCGGGAACGTCACGACGGTCGCACTCGCGTGAAGTGCGAGGTTGACAGCGACCATCCCGTACAACTGGCAAAACGGCATCACCCCCAGCAGCACGTCCGTCGAGTCGACGGAATCGACCGCCTGCGTCTGCTGCACGTTGGCCACCAGGTTGCCATGCGTGACCATGACGCCCATCGGCACATCGCTGGCCGCCTCGGTGTAGGTGATCGATGCGACCTCGGACCGGGCATCCAGCGTGGTTGCCAGATTGTCGTCCGCATCGTCCGACCTCGCGCCTTCGCGCACATCGTCCAGGCGCCAGATGCGCCTGAGGCCCGCCTTTTCGGCGGCCCTGACCAGCGCCGGCGTTGGTTCACACGTCACGAGCACGACCTTCGCGCCCGAGTCTATCAACCGATACGAGAGCTCGGCGACGTTGTGAATCACGTTGAGGCTGGTGATGACGGCGCCCAGTGACGTGACGGCGTAGAAGGCCGTCATGTAGTCGGGTGAGTTGGGCCCGAACACGGCGACGACGTCACCCTTTCGTAATCCGCGTCGGAAGAGGCCCGCCGCCGCGCGTCGAAGGTCGTCGTGCAGGCGTCCGTAGGTGATCGTCCGGTGGGTCGATCCGTCGATGAGAGCCGGTTTGTCGGGATGAGCCTGGCTGCCCCGCAACAAGAAATGCGCCACCGGTTCGTTTGGGATGGAAACGCGGACGAACGGACTAGGTGCCAACATGCCAATTACCTGCGGCGAACCCAAGGACCGTCGCGGGCCCCCATGGCAGTGACGATCCAGGAGGGGCCACGGAGTTCACAAAGGTTACTGAAGACCCCGGTCGGGCGCAAGGCACGCCGCAGGGCACTCCGGCGAACGGCGCTTACTCTTCGATAAGGCGATCGAGGTGCTTCAACCAGTAGCCGATCGGCCGCCGATCTTGTTCCATGGTCGCGGCCTCGATCGTCTCTACTTACCGGTCGGCGCTGTAGGGACCGTCAGACGGGCGTACTCCGCCTTCGCCTCGCTGGCAGGCCTCGCGGGCGACATCGCCGATGAGGCGGTCGTCGGGCGATTTCGTCATCAACGAAGGACCGACCGCTCCGTAACGGGTGAAGGTGTCAGCGCGCGAACCGCGGTCGATATCCCGACGCGGATTATACGTCTGCCACATCTCGCGCCTCCTCGCTCCACGCGTGGCCCTGCCTATCGCCGATTGGTGTTTGTAGAAGGCGAATGGGATTTATCAGAGCTCATCGGTGAGGAGGAGACGATGAAGAAAAGCATGTGGTATCAACGAGTGCTCGTCCTTACTCCGGGTTCCGCTTTCGTTCACAACTCCGGCGCGACGATGAATGACCACGGGCAGGTGGTGTTCGGAGCGACGCTAAGCGATGGCCGCGGTGTGCTGCTCGTAGCCACGCCGCATCGCAAGTAAATGATTAAGGGGCTGGTTCCTCAAAGCGCCGACTTCAATCAAGGAATCCATTGACGCTACGCGCACCGCGCATGCTAACGTCGCCTGCAGAGGCATGTCAGCCGACCACGCCCGCCCACGGCCCTATGGCGCTCGCCTATTGAGCGGCCAGACCGGAGACAGTCGCTGGAATGTCGCCGTGCGGTCACCGGCCGCACGGCTGCAGCCTTATGTGCGTGGCGACTACGTTGGCTACACCGAGTGGTCAGGCACGACCAACCGCCGACGTGAGTTTCCGGGCCCGTTCGTCGTGATGGTCATCGAATTCGGGCCACCCATTCGCATCTTCGAGGCCGCCAACCGAGCGCGCTGCTCGAGTCATCGCGGCGGGTTCGTCGGTGGACTCAGCGATGCGTTCGCACTCTGTGAACACGACGGGTTCCAGCAGGGCATTCAGATCAATCTGACCGCTATCGGCGCGCGGCTCTTGTACGGCATTCCCATGTCGGAGTTGAGCGGGCGGATCGTCTCGATCCGCGACGTCTTCCCTTCGCGTCATCGCAACCTAGTCGAGCGGCTACAGGACTGCGCAGACTGGGACGAGCGCTTCGATCTGCTTGATTGCACTCTCGCCGACTGCCTCACCGAAGCGCGTGAGAAGACGAGCGTCGTGGCCTGGGCTGTGAGCCGCATCGAGGAGACCGGCGGCGTGTTGGAGATGCACCGCCTTGCTCGAGAGCTAGGCTACAGCCAGAAGCACGTCATCGCGATGTTCCGCGACCAGGTAGGCGTCGCCCCCAAACTTTTTGCGCGCATCATCCGCTTCAACCGGGTGATGCAGCACCTCCGCCACGGCGGCCACGGAACCTGGGCCGACCTCGCATTGGAGTTCGGTTACTACGATCAGGCGCACCTCGTGCGGGATGTGCGCCATTTCACTGGCATCACGCCCACCGAAGCGCGGCCCATGGTCACCGACCTTTACGGCCTGCTGTCATAGCTGCTGGTAAATTCCTTCCAAGAAAACTCCGCGATCGACCTGGTACAAGGTGGCTGAAAGGAGCAGAGCCGCCATGTCGACGAGAGGGTGGGTGCGTGAACACTTGAAAGGAGGACGCGATGGCCAATGAATACCCCGGCGTGGTGCCGATGATCGCCTACGAAGACGGTGTGGCCGCGCTGGAATGGCTCGCGCGGGCATTCGGATTCCGCGAGCGCATGCGCATGAAGAATCCCGACGGCTCTCTCGCGCATGGCGAGATGGACGCCGGGGAAGGTGTCATCATGCTGGCGACACCCAGTCGGGAGTACCGCGGCCCGCGCAAGCATCGGGAAGTCTGCGAGCAGGCACGCCGGTGGTCGGAGGTCCCGTGGGTGATCGATGGCGTACTGGTCTCCGTCGCGAACGTGGACGAGCACTGGGGCGTCGCCAAGCGGGAGGGAGCCACAATCCTGAGTGAGCCGAAGGATGATGGACATGGCCGGAGCTACCGGGCCGAAGACCTGGAGGGCCACCGCTGGATGTTCATGCAGCGGTAACGACGATCTGTTTCGGAGCATACGCCGGCACACACGTATCGGTGCTCGCCGAGTCGTTTCAACCCGGCGAGCTTCGACCTGCAATGTGAGCTACCGCTCGCGATCGTCCCCTTCCGGCTCATCAGCGTCGTCGTCGCCAAGAACGCGTGAGAAGACAATGGCCCTCGTGGGGAACGTGAACGTCCCGAGCCAGGCGACGCCATGCTTGTTCGTATCGAAAGGAACGTTGTTCGGAATGTCGGTCAGCACCTTTCCACCGATGACATCGCCCGTTCGCACCACCAACTGCAGATCCGCCTCCGACGTGCCGATCCAGATCCCCTTGTTGTTGGAGAGGTCCACGCCGCCCGCACCGACGGCCAATCTCGCAAGAACGGCGACCCGGCCGTCGTCTACGAGCTTGATGTCGTCGAACGACTCGAACGTTCCCGTCGTCCCTGGCGCGATCGTCTCGCTGAGCGCAACGGTCGTCGTGTGGTCACCGTTGCCGCGAAAGATGCCGTGCGAGCTCGTGCCGCCCTGCAATGCCGTGGCGAAGGCGACCTCACCGCGGTCATTGAGCCTAACTGATCCGAATGGAAATGAATAGTTGCCGCCCTTCGGAGCCGGTTGTCCCAGGAGCATGATCGCGACCGCATTCGACCCATCGCCGAGGAACAGACCCGCGGCGCTTGCGCCGTTCGTCAACAATGCGCCTGCGGCCACCTGGCCGTGCGCGTTAATCGCCGGAC
>JBKPDL010000083.1:0-35361 GCA_046727855.1 Acidobacteriota bacterium | reverse complement strand
GGATTACGTTGCTATCGGCGAGCGTCGGCAGCGTCGTGATGTCCGGGCCGCCGCTCCTGCAGAGCGCGGTGACGCTCATCGGCATGTTCTGGATCGCGTTTCGTCTCGATCCACTGCTCGCCTTGCTGTCGATGACGGTGGTCCCCTTCATTTATTACTCGGTTGGTTTTTACGCCTCCCACGTCGACAGTCGTCTGCGCGAAGTCAAAGGCATGGAAGGCCAAACCATGTCCATCGTCCACGAGGCGATGGCCATGTTGCGCGTGATCGTCGCGTTTGGACGAGAAGATCATGAATACGAACGATTCCGCCGACAAGGTGAGCGCGCGGTCGACGCACGCGTACGACTCACCGTGAATCAGACGCTGTTCTCGCTCGTTGTCAACACCCTGACCGCGATCGGCACCGCTCTGGTGCTTGGCTTTGGCGCCTATCAGGTGCTGCGCGGGGCGCTCACGGTCGGTGAGCTGCTCGTGATCATGGCGTACATCGCTTCGGTGTACACACCGCTGGAGTCAATCAGCAACACGCTTGGGACGCTGAAGGATCATCTGATCAGCGCGCAGATGGGGTTTCAGTTACTAGATATTTCGCCGGAGATCCAGGATGCGCCCACAGCCGTGGACGTCGACCGCGTCGAGGGGCGTATCACATTCGATGACGTCCATTTCTCCTACGAATCACGGACCGACACGCTCAAAGGCATCAGCTTCGAGGCGCTGCCCGGCCAGGTTGTGGCGATCATTGGGCGGACAGGCGCTGGAAAAACGACGCTCGCGAGTCTGATTCCGCGCTTCTACGACCCGTCTATCGGCCGCGTGACGCTCGACGGTCGCGATCTCCGGAGCCTCACACTGCGATCGCTGCGGGGTCAGATCAGCGTCGTGCTTCAGGATCCGCTGCTGTTTTCGACAACAATCGCTGAAAACATCCGCTATGGCCGCCTTGGCGCAAGCGATGAGGACGTGATTGCCTGCGCACGGGCGGCGAACGCTCATGACTTTATCGAACGTCTGCCCAATCAATATGAGACGTCTATCGGCGAACGCGGTGTCCAGTTGTCGGGAGGGGAGCGGCAAAGAATTGCCGTCGCGCGCGCGTTCCTCAAGAATGCTCCGATTCTCATTCTCGACGAGCCGACGTCGTCGATCGATTCCAGGACGGAAGGGGTCATTCTGGATGCGCTCGATCGGCTCATGCTCGGCCGCACGACGTTCATCATCGCGCACCGGCTCTCCACCGTGCGGCACGCCGATCAGATTCTGGTGCTCGATCATGGTGCCATCCTGGAACGTGGCACCCACCACGAACTGATGCGCCACGGAACGTACTACCGGCAGTTGTACGACGCGCAAATGCGTGATGCCGCGCGGCGCCGGACGCGGTCGGTGACGGCGCAACCGGTTCGGCTGGAGGACGTGTCATGACGCCCACGCGCCGACAGAGGGTCGTCGTACTGGGAATCATGAGCCGCATGCCGGTCGGAGGGCTGGTGTGGGTGACGATCCAATACCTGATCGGCTTTGCCAGGCTCGGTTACGAGGTCTACTATGTCGAGGCCCACGGCAGCACACCGCGCATGTTCATCGAGCACAAGAATGATGACGGTTGGTTCAAGGCCGCCGATTTTGTTGCGGCGGTGATGCGGCGCATCGACATGCCGGATCGCTGGGCGTACCACGTCCTCCATGACGGCCGATGCTTCGGCATGAGCCGAGAGCGACTACGCGATCTGTATCGGTCGTCGGACTTCATCGTGAACCTGCACGGGTCGACCAGGCCCTCGGCGGACCACTTGGCAGGCGGTCAGTTGATTTACGTCGACACCGATCCCGTGGAGTTGCAGGTTGACCTCTACGAACAAGCGCCTCAGGCCATCGAGTTTCTGAAGGCGCATCGGGCCTATGTCACGTGGGGGCTCAACTACGGGCATCCCGATTCGAGAGTGCCGGTGTCGAATCGCTTTGCGTTCCATCCCAGCCCGCCACCGATCGTGCCTGACTTGTGGGACAGGTCAGTGCAGGGGCGGCGGGAGACGTTCACCACCATCGGCAACTGGCGCCAGGAGTACCGCGAGTTCGCGTTCGAGGGCGAGACATATTACTGGAGCAAGCATCGCGAGTTCCTGCGAATCCTCGACCTGCCGTCGCGGGTCGATGCGGAATTCGAGCTCGCGCTGAGCAGCTATGACGCGCACGATCAGGAGATGCTCGAGCAGCACGGATGGAAAGTCCGAGACGCGCTGTCGTTCTCGACCGATCTGGATGCATACCGCGAATACATCCAGACATCGCGCGGGGAATTCACGGTGGCGAAGGATCAGAACGTCAGGCTGCGCAGCGGCTGGTTCAGTGAACGGAGCGCAACATACCTTGCTGCCGGGCGGCCGGTTATCACGCAGGAGACCGGATTCAGTAACGTGCTGCCCACGGGGAAGGGCCTCTTTGCTTTCAACGGAATCGACGACATCGTCGACGCCGTTGGTCGCATTGCCGCCGACTACCAGTTGCACAGCAAGGCTGCCGCCGACATCGCCGCCGAGTTTTTCGACTATCGCGTCGTTTTGCCGCGCCTGCTCGCGCACGCCGCGGCCGCCTGACATTCATCAGGAGCCGACTCGCCGATGATCGTATGCGTTACCGGCATGCACCGCTCGGGCACGTCGATGGTGATGAGCCTTCTGCACGGCCTCGGAGTGCACGTCGGCAACCACGCTGATGTGATGAGCAAGACGAACATGTTTGCCGTAATTCTCGGCAGGCGGATATGAACAAGACCGAACACGCCGAAGTGGAGCTGCGGAGATTCGACCGGCATCCTCTGAACGGCGACGCGAAGGGCGCGGCCGCGCCGACCGACTTCGAGTTGCTGCAAAAACAGGTCGCTGCACTCGCTGCGCAAGTCAAGCGTCTTCAGGATTACGTGGCCGAAGTTCGACAGGTGCGTCCCGACGTCGATCGAGGGCTGTTGGAATACGACTGGTTCGTCCAGCGCTTTCAACGTTGGCTTGCTGACATCCTGCCGTCAGACGCGCGCGTTCTCGTCGCTACGCGCGGCGACCACGCGCTGCTCGGCATTCCCGACCGGCATGCTGGTCACTTTCCGCAGGACGACCGCGCCGGCTACTCCGGGTTTTATCCGGCCGACGATACCGCCGCGATCGGTCACCTCGAGGCGCTGCGGCACGAAGGCTACGACACCTTGGTTTTTCCTGAGCCGGCAGCGTGGTGGCTGGAGCACTACAAGGGCCTGCGCCAGCATCTGGAGAGCAACTACGTCGAAACTGCGTGCCACCTGCTGTGCCGCGTGTTCGATTTGCGGCCGCGTGCCGACCGCCTGCCGTTCGATGATGTGCGTCTCGATCGCGTGTTTGCGCAGGCGCGACGCAGCCTCGGCCGCGATCCCGACGTGCTCGACTGGGCCACCGGCGCGAAGCTTCGCGAGCGGTTTCCGGCGCTTGCGATCGCTGAATTCAGCGGCAACGCGCTGCCGCACATTGATCACAGCATCGACATCGTGGCGATCCCGGACGACAAGCCGTCATCGCTGCGCGAAGCGCGGCGTGTCGCGGCGTGGGTGGTGGTGGTGGTGATCTCGGATGGTCTGGTTGTGAAAACCGAATCGGTCGCTGCGTCGCGGCCGACGCCGTCGGCCAGCCAGATAACAGTGATGCATGTGCAGGAGCCTCTCGGGTCGGGCCGCATCGTGACCAATCGCGTGACAGTGGACGAGGATTCGTCTGACGTGCTCGTGTGCATGGGCAACGGCGTGGTAGCAGGCCCAGGCGCCATGGCGCCGCTCCTTGCGACGTTGCAGCGATTTCCGCAGGCCGGCGTGGTCGGTGGCCGCATTCTCGATTTCAGCGGCCGGCTGTACCACGCCGGCGGAGCGATGGGCGTCGATGCGTCGCTTCGCAGCCGGGGCGAAGGCAACTGGAGTCCCGATGACCCGCGCTACGCAGTTGTCCAAACCGTCGACTACTGCTCGTCGCTGTTCATGGCCATGACTCGCGGAGCGTTCGAAGCCGCAGGTGGGTTCGATTCCGCGATCCCTTACGGCCCGCTGCGTGACGCTGATTTCTGCCTGCGTGTCCAGGATCATGGCTATTCGATCTATTACCAGCCCGAAAGCGTAGCCGTCTGCAGCGCCGCGTTGTCGCGGGCGCTGCGCGCATCCGCCGGCGGACCAGATCTACGTCGCCAGCGGAGAGAGTTCGCCGCTCGCTGGAAGACCGTGCTTCAGTCGCGCATGCCGCGCGGGGATGTGTGGGGAACATGAAAGCGCTCATCGGCAGCACGCGGATGCCGGAGTACGATCGCGAGTGCGGATCGAAACGCATCTTCGATGTGGTTCAGATTCTGCGCGACGCCGGCTGGGACATCACCTACGTCGCTCGTGACGACGAAGGGCAGGATCGCTACGCCCGCGCGCTGCGGCAGGATGGGGTCCTGACCTATGCCGGTTTCGACAAGCTGACGAACGAATTTCTCGCGCAGGCGCGATTCGACATCGCGATCCTGGCGTTCTGGCATATCGCGGAGGCGTGGCTCCCGCGGCTCCGCCGCTTGTCGCCGGCGACGCGCGTGATCGTCGACAGCATCGATCTCCACTTTCTCCGCAGCGCGCGCGGTGTGTTCACGCGTCCGCCTTCCGACTCGGCGGCAACAGCTTTGCCCGTCAATATCGGAGATGAATTCGTCCGCGAGCTGAACACCTACGCGGCGGCGGACGGTCTCCTTGCGGTCTCACCGAAAGAAACCAGCCTCATCGCGGATTTGATCGGCAATCCGCATGCGGTCCGGTGCGTACCGCTGTGCGAAGAACTGCCACGATCGCCGCTGCCGTTCGCCGCGCGCCGGGGAGTGTTGTTCGTCGGCAACTTCTGGCATCAGCCGAATGTGGAAGCGGCCAATCATCTCGTCAGCGACATCCTGCCGCGGGTAAATCCACGGCTGCTGGCAGAGCACCCGCTATGGATCGTCGGCAACGCGTCGGACAACAAGGTGGCTCAGCTCGCTCTCGCTCCACATGTCCACGTCGTCGGATGGGTGCCTTCGGTGTTGCCATATCTCTCGCGCGCGCGCGTGATGACCGTGCCGCTGCGTTACGGCGCTGGAACGAAGGGCAAGCTCATTCAGTCGCTGGCCGTCGGCACGCCCGTGGTCTCAACGTCGGTCGGTATCGAGGGCCTCGACGTCATGGACGCTCGCGACGTCATCGTCGCCGATGACGCAGCGGCATTTGCCAAAAGCATCGAGACTCTGCTCACAAACGAGGAGGTCTGGGTGCGACTGGCCGATCGCGGGCATACGCACATGGCCGCCAATCACAGCCACGAAGTGGTCAAGGAGCGGCTGCTCAATGCAATTGAGCATTTCCGGACGCGATCGCACACATTGATGTTGTCCGCGCCGCCATGGGCAGCGACGTATGAGCAGGTGTGCGACGCCACGAAAGCAGCGATTGAACGCAACGTTCCGCCAGGTGCCGCGGTCGCCGTGATCAGTAAAGGCGACGAGGGGCTGCTGAAACTGGACAACCGGCGCGGCGAGCACTTTCCGCAATTGACAGACGGTCGCTACGCCGGATCGTATCCCGCCGATGGGAAGGCCGCGGTCGAATCGTTGGAGCGGCTCAAAGCACGTGGCGTCGACTTCCTCGCCGTTCCGCGCACAGCGTTGTGGTGGCTCGATTACTACAAAGAGTTTGCGGCTTACTTGCAGCGCACGGGATCGCCTGTCTTCCGCGGCGACGATTGCGTCATCTATGGCTTGTCCGCTGAGGCGCGGCGCGTAGCGAGCGCGACAACACAACCGCAGGCGGACACCCGGCGTAAGCGGCGGCCGCGCACTGTCCTTCGAGACATCGAAGAATTGCGCCCACGCATAGTCGGCAGCAGCGACGCACCGACGGGGAATCGGACCAAGCCGCGCACCCTTGTGCTTGGCATCTATCTGTGCGGGCAGCCGAACAACGCCGCGGATGAAATCGCAACCCTGCGCGCAAGTACCCGATGTGTGTTGGACCAGCGGTGGGTCGCGCTTGGTGGTCCTGCGCCAGCGAACCTCGCGGAGGTGACCGTTGCTTCGCTGCTCGAGAAAACGCCGAAGTTCGAAATTCTCAATCGCCTCATCGGCAGCGTTCAGCTTGCCGATTACGATTACCTCGTCTCAATCGACGACGACATCGTGCTGCCGCGTGGTTTCCTCGACGCCTTTATCGCCCTGCAGCAGCAGCTCGGATTTGCTCTCGCGCAGCCGGCTCGTACGAGCGACTCGTATCTCGATCACCCCATCGTCGAGCAGCAGCGCGGGCTGATCGCGCGTCAGACCAGGTTCGTGGAGATCGGCCCTGTCTTCAGCATGCACCGATCGATCGTCGACCTGCTGCTCCCGTTCGATGTGACTTCGTCGATGGGTTGGGGCTACGAAAACGTCTGGTCGTATCTCCTGCAGCAACGCGGATTGAAGATGGGCATCATCGATGCGGTGCCCGTGTGTCATGGTCTGCGCAAGTCGGTTGCGAACTACGGCTGGCATCAGGCGGATGCCGAACGAACGGCATACTGGGCGCGGCATCCGCACCTGACGCTCGATCAATGCTTCCGCGTCACGGACATTGTCGGCTTACCCGAGGGTTCCCATGCATGACGACGACCGGCTGAAAATCAGCGTGCTCATTCCGACTTACAATCGCGCCGAGCTCCTGACCTCGTCGCTCGAGAGTCTGGAGACGCAGACGCTGGGTCCTGACCAATTCGAAGTCCTCGTCGTTGACGACGGGTCGACCGACGCCACTGCCGACGTGTGCCGCGAGTTCCAACGCCGCCTGCCGCTTCGTTACTTCAGGCTCGGCCGCGCGGGCATCTCGGCGGCAAAGAGCCTCGGTGTGTTCACAGCGTCCGCGAAAATCCTTCTCTTCTTCGACGACGACGATGTGGCTCACAGCGAGCTCCTGTCGCAGCACGTGACCGCGCATCACTATCACCCTGACGAATCAGATGCGGTGCTCGGCTACACGACCTGGGCGCCGTGGCTGCATATCACCGAGTTGATGCGTTACGTCACAGACGTGGGCCAGATCCTGTTTTCGTACCCCAGCATTCCTCCCGGACGCGTGCTCGACTTCAGACACTTCTGGGGCGGACGCACGTCGTGCAAGCGATCATTTCTGGCGCGACATGGAGTGTTCAGGCATGACTTTGAATCGATAATCGAAGACATCGAGCTCGGCTACCGTCTGAGCAGATTTCAGCTGCGGGTCTTCTACGAGCCGCGTGCAATCAGCTTCATGAACCGCCGCATTACGCTCGACGAGTTCTGTCGCCGCTGCGAACGTCAGGGGCGGGCGCATTTTGCATTCAACCGCCTGCACCAGGACCCGATTGTCCAGGACTACTGTCAGACAGCCGATGCTGACGTGCACTGGCGGACAATGCAACAGCAACTGCCCGAGGCCCTGAAGCAGGCGAGAAAGATCGAGAAGTACCTGGACGACGACGCCGTCGACGATGGCGAACTGCGAGTTGAGTTGTGGCGGTTGTACAAATTCATCTTCAACGCTTGCAGACTCAAGGGCATCGTTGAAATGGCGATCGAAAAGGGAGAGCTCAGCAGCTTGTCATCCGCAGAGAACTCCCATCCATTCGGCGCGTCCGCAGAGGCGTGATGCCGGCGCTCATCGCGATTGGTGGCGCGATTGCCAACACCGCGGGAAAAGGTGGAGACACCTGGCATCGTCTTCATTGGCTTCTCGGTCTGCGGCGTCTCGGTCTCCACGTGCATCTCGTGGAGCAGATCAAAGATGCCGTGTGCGTCGACGACACTGGCGCACCCGCCGATCTGCCCGATTCGTACAACCTCGCCTATTTCAGTGACGTACTCTCGACGTTCGGGCTATCGGACTGCGCCACGCTCCTTGATGAGCGCGGCGAATCGGCCTATGGGTTGCCAATCGCCCGAATCCGGGAACTCGTTGGCCAGGCGGATCTCTTCGTGAACATCAGTGGCCATCTACCGATGCGCAGTCTGTGCCTGCAGCCGCGCCGCGCGGTGTTCATCGACGAAGACCCCGGGTTTACACAGATGTGGCATGTAACGGGCGCGCTCGGGACAACGCTTGAAGGATATGACCACCATTACTCGGTCGGGGCGCGCGTTGGCCTTCCGGGGTGCACCATTCCTACGGGCGGAATCGCCTGGCGTCCGCTGCGTCCCTTTGCCGTGCTGTCGGAGTGGCCGCTGCTAGACGGCCGCGCGTTCGATCGATTCACGACGGTTGGCAGCTGGCGCGGGCCGTGCGGCACACTCGAGTTCGGAGGGACGATGTACGGCGTGAAGGCGCACGAGTTTCGCAAGTTCGTCGACGTTCCGCGGGCGACGCCGGCATGCTTCGAGCTCGCGCTCGACATTCATCCCAGCGACTCGCGTGATTTCGATGCGCTGTCGTCAAACGGCTGGCGTTTGATGAAGCCGGAGCACGTTGCTCGTGACCCGATCGCGTTTCGCACATATGTGCAGCACTCGGGCGCCGAGTTTTCGGTCGCCAAAAGCATGTATGTGCAGACCAATAGCGGATGGTTCAGCGACCGCACCATTCGATATCTGGCGTCCGGCCGTCCGGCGCTCGTACAGGACACGGGCTTTGCCGGAACATATGGTGGCGGTGTGGGATTAGTGCCGTTTCGCACGCGGCAGGACATCGTTGACGGGGTCAGCCGCATCATTGCCGATTACGACCAGCATAGTGCAGCGGCTCGGAAGGTGGCGGAACGTTATTTCGATTCCGACGCCGTGCTTACCCGATTCCTCGACGAATTGGCCGTCACACATTAGTGGAAGCGAGTCCATCAATATCGGGAAGGAAGAGATGCCAGTCCTGTCCCGCCTCGAACCTTTGGTGCTCCTCAATCCTGTAGAATCCGTTCCATAGCGACTTGCAAGTTGCCGTCGTAATCGACTGACCGCTCGCGTGACGAGCCGCGCGAGTACTTGACCCGGGGCCGGTTCGAGAATCATCCTGAAGCGGCATGTTGCCCGTACAGCGCGAGCTGGCCGCGCTCAAATTCATCGACGGTCTCTCCGCGCACCTGAAGGACGTCCGCGAACCGCACAAGGCGCTGCGGCATGCGCTCCGCGATACGCGAGAGTTCTTCCGCGCGACCCATGGATGTATCGCCACGCTGCGCGCGGGCCGCTCAGAAGCCGACCTGCTTTTCACTCTGCCCAAGCACACCGACTGGGACCTTGGCGTGCTGACGCGCTACATCCGTCACACCCATCCGCCGGTTCAACGCGAGATGTTGATCGGATCGGTGAGGCGGCGTGAGGGGGCGTGGGGCGCGATTGCGCTGGTCGCTCCCGGCCAGGATTTCGATCGCGAGGATCGGCGGCTGATGACGCGAATTGCTGCCATCCTGTCGGCGGCAGTCCACCGGATCGACCGCGAGCGGCTCCTTGGCGTGCGTGATCGGATCGACCGCAAGATCATGGAGCAGATCCACCCCAAGGATCTCTTCTATCAAATCCTGGACGGTATTCGATCGCTGACGCTCTACGATCATTCTTCGGCGCTGCTGATCCGCGAGGAGAACGAGCCGTCGCTGCGCGTCGTGGCGGAGCAGATCGCATGGACCAAGGCCAGGAGCGAGCGTATCGGACTGCGCATTCCGATCACTACCGATGCGGCGGCGCTCTTGCAGTCGGAACGCGTGTACGGTTTCGATCGCGACGGCGACAGCTGGCGGGAGTGGACGAATCAGCCGGCGAGCGGGCTTGCTACGTTGCTCGACTACAACAACGCTGTCGACGGCGAAAATGTTCGCGAAGCGTCGATGCTGTGCGCGCCGCTGGTGACGCGGGACAGTCTGGTCGGCGTTCTGAAGATAGCGGCGCGCTACCCGGGACAGCTCAAGCCATTCGACGCCGAGCTGGTCGAGCATTTTCGCTCGCAGGCCGCTATCGCTATCCAGAACTTACATCGCACCGAGACGCTCCGCGCCCGCGTCGTCACCGCGGAGCGCAAGCACGCGATGGCCGATCTCGCGCGCAGCGTGTCGCATGATCTCAACAACGCGCTCGGATCGATGCTGCCGCTGATCCAGCAGATGCAGGCGGACCTGCGCAGCGGCTCGCTGGTGCCGACCGTGTTCGCGGAGGATCTCGAGCACGTACAGAAGTCGCTTCAAGTCTGCCGCCGCATTTTTGGAGGAATGCTGACGTTTTCGCGGAATGCTGCGCGGCGCAGCGGGTACGGACAGCTACGGCGCGCCATCGACACGGCGTCGGCCATCCTCAAGTACGGCATGAGCCGGAGCGCGATCGAGCTGCACGTGAACGTCCCGGACGAGATTCCGGAGGTGGCGTGCAGCCAGAGCGACCTCGAACAGCTGTTTCTCAACCTGCTCACCAACGCACGCGAGGCGACGCCGCACGGCGGCAAGATCGTGGTCACGGCGCGCGCTTCCGACGGGATGGTCGAAATCTCTGTGGCCGATACCGGCAGCGGGATCCCCGAGGAAAATCTGGCCCGGGTGCTCGAGCCGTTCTTCACGACCAAGCCGCACGGCAACGGCCTCGGCCTCTCCATCTGCCGCTCGGTTGTCTGGGAAGTTGACGGCACGCTCACGATTCACAGCCAGCCTGGTAATGGCACCGACGTCCGCGTTCTCCTTCCACAGGCGGGGTCGCTCCAGTATCCGCAGGTGTCATGAGAGCGGCACGCATCCTCGTCGTCGACGACGAGCCAGGCATGCTCCGCGCGGTTGAGCGTGTGCTGAGCGAGGATCATCACGTGCTTGCCACGCGCTTCTCGTCCGAGGCGTTGTCGCTGGCCAACGAGTTTCATCCCGAGCTTGCAATCGTCGACATCCGCATGCCCGATCTCGACGGTTTCGAGCTGATGGCGCAGCTCAAAGCGCGCTTTCCTTCGCTCGATGTGATTCTGATGACGGGCAGCGTCGATGACCTCGATGAGAAATTCGTGCGCGCCATCCGCAACGCCGCGTTCTACTTCATCCAGAAGCCGTTCGACCGCGAGGTGCTCAGGACGCTGGTGGAACGCTGCGTCGAGCTGCGCTGGCGACGCGAGGACCATCGTCAAAACCTGATTCGCCTGGAAACTGAAATGGCGGAAGCGCGGGCGTTCCAGCAGAGCCTGTTGCCGCAGCCCGAAACAATCGTGCATCGCGTGGCGGTCTGCTGCCGTTACACGCCATGCTCCGCGCTCGGCGGGGACCTTTACGACTACGCGCCCGCGCCCGCAGGACGCACCGCCTTGCTGATCGCTGACGTGTCGGGTCACGGTGTGTCGGCGGCGATGCTCACTGGGATCGTGAAAAGCGCATTCCATGCCTCGCACGCCGACGGGTTCGAGCCCGCGGCCGTGGTGCAGCGCGTCTCGATGGGACTCGCGGCATTCAGTCCGGATCGATTCGTCACGCTCATCGCCGCTCTGATCTCGCCGGAGGAACGCCAGCTGCGCTATGTGAACGCCGGTCATCCGCCGATGGCTCTGTGGGGAAAGGCGCGCGAACCGCTGTGGCTCGAGAGCACCGGGCCGCTGATCTCGCCGGTGCTGACGACCTCGAGGTGGGACGCGCCCGCCGTGCCAATGGAGGAGGGCGATCACCTGCTGCTGTACACGGACGGCGTCTCGGAAACGCTCGCCGACGCTGACGGCCGCGCGCAGCGGCGCTTCACGACCACGATCAATCGTGCTTCGAAAGGCGGAGGCCAGCTGCTCGACGCGATTCTTGCCGACGTTCGCCACGAACTGGCTGGCGCGCCGCAGCCCGACGATCTCACGCTGCTGACGGCGAGGGTGCTCGGCGCGCCTGATCTGACGTTATGACCGGTTCCTCATGCGATCGTCGCGGATGCTTTCATGAGCGCACCAGGCCGCCTTCGAATGTTCGTCGTCAGTCTTCATGGCAGAGCGGCAGGGGCAGGCTCACGCTGACCGTGAACGAAGAGGGGGCCGGCAGGTAGCGCCACGCATCACCTTCGCCGGATCTGAAGCCGGTAAGACGTGAACAAGTCGCCCCACCAGAGGCCGAGCCAATCCCGAAAAGCTTGACCATCGCGGTCTGGTTTCCACCCGCGGTGCTCGAGCGTCACCTCGGTTCCGTCGTTCACACGCGCAAACGTCACCTCGACCTCAGTACGGTCGGACGGATCGAAGCAGCTGCTTCGCTACTCGAAGACCAGGCGATGCCCGGGCTGCCACACCAGGATCGTTCCGATCTCGACGATCTGACCCCGGGAAACTCCTCGAGCACACGGCCGCGGCCGCCTCCGTCAGGTTCGAAGCGAACGCTGCCTGGCACGGTGGACGAAATACGGGACCGCGGATCGCGCCGCCACCACAGTCTGGTCTCGCACGTGAAGACCTCGAACGACTCAGCGGGATCGGTTGCGACGATCGTCGAGACGCGGACGTGCGGCGTCCTTGTCATCGGTGGCTCCGCCTTCGTCGGACTCCGCTCCCGCCGCGCCGGGTGCGCTCGGTATGCGCCTTGAAAGCTTCGAGCTGCGCTTACGCTACCTGATCGGGCAACAAGCGAAGTCGGTTGCGCGGTTGCGGCGATTTCTTCCCGCACGATTGTACAGGGAGGGAGTGCGGCGTAACTTCTCGCTCGATAGCTAACTGGTCGTCGGTGCGCTCCTTGCGCCTGTCAGGGCAGCGAGAATCTCTTGAGCGCTCAACACGCGCGCGAACCCCTTGCGCAGCACGCAAAGCTCGGCGTGCTGCAGTTCAGGATCGTCGGTCGCCGTCAAATCGCTGGCGAACACGACCTGAAATCCGCGCTCGTACCCTTGACGGGCGGTGGTGCCGCAGCAGAAGTTCGTGAGGGTTCCCGTCACGACGATGGTGTCTCGCCCCAGATTCTGCAACACAGTTTGAAGCGGAGTGTCGTAGAACGCGCCATACGAGGGTTTGAAGATCACGACATCTGCTGGGTCAACCGCGAGCTCGTGCCAGATCCGCCCTTCGCGAAACCATGCCGGGCTGCTGTCGTCTACGCCATAACGATTCGGCATACTGGCGCCGGTCCGCGGGCGATCGAGCCCGTGATGCCTGCCCGCAAATGCCGTAAAGATCACGGGCAGACCAAGCTCGCGACAGCGCACAACAAAGGAGGTCAGACGCGGAACCATGCGCGTCGCCTCCGGCACCCAGTAAGGCGTCCAGCCAGGTCGCACGAACTCGTCCTGCATATCGATGACGAGCAACGCGCTTCGACGCGCGACGACAGGAAAGTTGGCCCGCCCCTCACGGTAGGCTTGCCGCGCCAGTGCAAGGACCTCTTCTTCAGAGTACACACGCTCAGACATCACGGCGCTCCGCGACCATGCTCCGGCAAATGCGTTACCGACTGGCCGCATCATCATACCGATGCGACTCGATGCTTGGCACAGCCAGGAGCGACGCCTCGGCTGCCGGACGCGAAGCCGAATCAGGACGATGTGCGCGGCTTGTACGTCAGAGACACTGCTCCTCGATCCATGGGCTTGGCGTTGAGGAGCGTCATCTCGATCGCCGCGGCATCGTCGCTGAAGAGACGCCGTCCGCTGCCCAGCACCAACGGACAGACGACCAACCGATATTCATCGATGAGCCTCTCGCCGATTAGCAATTGCGCGAGCGAGAGGCTGCCCCAGATCACGATGTTCTTGCCGGCCTGTTGTTTGAGCTTCGAGACTTCGGCAGCCGGATTGCTCCTCAGGATAGTCGCTTCGTCCCATGTGCCCCAGGGCGCCCGATCGAGCGTGCGCGAGAAGACGATCTTCGGAGTCGAGTTCATCTTGTCGGCGAATGGCTTTTCGTCTCCCTCCGCGACCTTGGGCCAGTAACCCGCGAACAGCTGATAGGTCACGCGGCCGAGCACGATGGTGTCGATCGCCTCAAAAAACGCCAGTTGCTCTCGACCGAAACTCTGATCGCCAGACGTCGACGCAGGAACGAAATCGACGCTGTTGTTCGGTCCGGCCGCCAGGCCGTTGAGCGTGACAAACTCCTGAAGTATGACGTTTCTCATAGAAGTTCTCGAGCTGTGTGCCGAGCGTCTGAAGCAGGATCACCGTTGCCGGCGCCGATCCGCAAGTACTTGGCTGGGCAATCCCGATACGGAGCAGTCGAGTTTCGCATTCGAAAATGCTACAACGACACCAACTGCGTCACGATGGACCGGGTTTGACGAACGACGTACGACGATTGTCGCGAACGGGCGCGTGAAAATATTGTTCAATTCGTGTTGACGGACCGCGCAGTCGCTGCAAGTGCGCAGACAATGGGCGGCGCCGCTGACGCGTCGACGCGGCATTGCTCATCTGCTAATCTCAGTGCACGCGTCAGTGTCATTACGGAGAACGAAAAATGCGTGCTTCTGCACTCGCATCGACAACTATCCTCATCGCCGGACTGTTTATAAGCGCCTGTAGCAGCAGCAACAGGGTCACCTCGCCATCAGCTGCGGTGCCCTCCGATCCCGTCGGGTCAGTCGTCTCGCCGCCGGTCGATCGCGGTCCTGTTCCGCCCGCGCAGCCGTCGCCGCCTGCCTCGGGAAGCTGCGATGCTGCGAAGGCGCAGTGGGCCAAAGGTCAACGAGCGAGCAGCGATCTGCTCGAACGGGCGCGAAACGCGGCGCAAGCGAGCGTGGCACGTTTCATTCGTCCGAATGAACCGATCACGATGGAATTCCTGCCGGGTCGGTTGAACCTCGGCCTCGACAAGCGGGACGTGGTGACCTCCGTCAGCTGCGGCTGACGTGTCGGAATGAAGAGGATTACGTCTGCCGCTGAATTGCTGGTGCGCTTGGATAGAGGTGCGGGCGTGCCAATGCGGTTGCAGCTCGAACGGGAGTTGCGCCGCGCCATCCAGAGCGGCCGATTGCAGCACGGGACGTCGCTCCCGCCGACACGGGTGCTCGCGACGGATCTGGGATTGTCGCGTGGAGTCGTCGTCGAGGCTTATGAACAACTGCTGGCCGAAGGTTATCTGACCGCACACCGCGGATCCGCGACACGCGTGGCCGGGCGCCGCACGGCGGAGAGTGTCGCACCGGTAAGAGAGAACGCCGCTCCGACGCCACGATATGACTTCCGACCGGGGCTACCCGACTTATCGTTGTTTCCACGCCGCGCGTGGATCAGCGCATTGCGGCGCGCGTTTTCCGCGATGTCGCATTCCGCACTCGATTATCCCGATCCGCGCGGCGCGGAGCCGGCTCGCCAAGCCGTGGCGGCGTATTTGAATCGCGCACGTGCGACCGTCGCCCGAGCAGATTGCGTGGTGTTCTGTAGTGGATCGGCGCAAGGCCTCGGTCTGTTGTGCCGCGTGCTCCGTGAGCGTGGGGTTCGCCGCATTGCAGTGGAGGACCCGGGACACGCCGATCAATGCACCGACATCCAGACGAGCGGGATGGAGACGCCGCGGATTCCGGTCGACCAGGAGGGAGTCTGCGTCGATCGACTCCATCGACTCGATTCTGGTGCCGTGTTGGTCACGCCCGCCCATCAGTACCCGACCGGCGCGGTTCTCGCACCGGAGCGCCGAGCTGCGCTGCTCGATTGGGCAACGCAGCGACGGGCTATCGTCATCGAAGATGATTACGACGCGGAGTACCGGTACGATCGCGAGCCGATTGGGGCGCTGCAGGGCCTGGCGCCAGACCGAGTCGTCTACGTGGGCACCGCGAGCAAGGTGCTCGCACCGGCGCTCCGCCTCGCCTGGCTCGTGGTGCCGGCCGATCTCGTTGATGATGTCGCGCGCGCGAAACTTCAGACCGACCGCGGCTCGCCAACACCGGAGCAGCTCGCATTTGCCTATTTCCTGGAGTGTGGCGCGTTCGATCGGCATCTTCGACGGACGCGCCAGATTTACCGACGACGGCGTGATGCGATCGTCGCTGCACTCCGCAACCATCTCCCGCGTCTGCGGTTTCACGGAATCGACGCTGGACTGCATCTGATGATCGAATTGACCCGCGACGTCGACGAACAAGCCGTTGTCGAGGCCGCGGCGCGTCGATCGATCCGTGTCTACGGCGCCGCCGCCTATCGTGCCAAGCCGCTCGCGTCACCTCCTGGCCTTGTCCTCGGTTACGGCGGCCTTCCCGAGGAGAGTATTGGCGAAGCCGCAAGGCAGCTGGCGGCGGTGTTGGCGGAATGTGGTGAGCCGCGCCGTTCCACAAGCTCGCGGCCGCCAGCAGCTGGCATCGACGAGGTGTCACAGGCAAACGTCAGGCGTTCTCGGCGTAAGCCTGCTGCAACCACTTCTTGACCTCGGAATCCACCTCGTCAACCGTCGTCACACCAACCTGGAGTCGCATGGTCTCATGAATCTTCGATGGCTGAAGGCGCCCGCCTGGCCGCCGTTTGTCGAGCCGAAGCCCGAGGTCGAGACGCGTCCTCGTCGTCGGCTGCACGCGCGCAAAGGTGCGGCGAGGCGTGACGAGTGAGACGTAGGTCTTCCGCGCCTGAATGATGACGTCGCCGCATCGTGTGGCGGCCGCGACAATCGCGTCGTAAATCGGCCGGAGGTTCGGCCGATCCGCGTACTGTTGCGCGATCAATTGGTCGGCCGTCGCGAGGACGAAATCGGGATAGCCAAATCGCTCCATGACCAGAAGTGACTGGGCGTATCCGGTTACGCCTTGTTTGGTGAGCCATGCGCGAAGGCCGCGCTCGTCAGCAATGCGCTGCTTACCGATCCGTCTTTTCCACACGTCCACGCCTTCACCGGTGTGCCTTTCGAGAACGCCAACCCACATGTCACGGTTTCTCTGCCAATCACGAGTTTGCGTCATCCCTGCAATGTTGCGTTCCACCACAGCGAGCCTCCTTATGTTCTTGACCGGGTTCACCGGCTAGAGGCGAGAGTATCCGCGTGGCGGTACTCTCACAAGTCCAGATAAGTTGGAATAGACAGGACCACTTTGCAACAGTCGCAGGAGTGTTGTCGGCGTCCTAATGCAGTGATTCATCGATCCAGCCTCTCGATGCTTCATAAGAGCGTCATGGTGCGTGGCGCGTCGGCGAAATCGATCGGTATCCGCGCTTGCTCCGGCCAGCGAAGATGAATCCTCTGGCCGCGCACGCCCGCGCCCTCAGTTGACAGTAGATGGGTGACGTAACGGCCGACATCCGCGCCGATGACGGCATTGCGGTCGTCGTGGCCGCATCCGAACCTCGAGTAGATGACCACCTCGTTCACGCGCACGGCGCTCTGTGCGAGCTCTTTCATCAGGACACGCGCGAGCATGGCCTGTGCGGCCGTGGCGATCGAGACGAGCGCTGTGTCAGAAGACATGAGCTGAAAAGCAAGCGGGCCGTTGATCATGACGTAGGCGCCGCCGGCGGGCTCGAGAATCGGAATGACTGTTCGCGCCACGGCGAAGTGCGCGGCGACATAGCCATCGAGTGCGCGCTGAAGATCCTTCGCCGCGGCGCCGAGCACGCCACAGACCTGGACAAAAGTGCCGACCGCGACCACTGCGCCGTGCAACGGCGCGGCTCGCTCCATCAACGCGGCGCCTTCCCGTGGGTTCGAGATGTTGCCGGTCAGGGGCACGATCTGATCGCGGTGATCCGGCTGGTTGGCGCGGATCAGCCAATCGAGTTTCTCAGACGACCGTGAAGGCACGATGGCCGTACCGCCACCTTCGACGATCGCGTGGACCAGGTATCTGCCCACATGACCAGTGCCGCCGGCGACGAGTATTCGAGTGCCTCTGAGATTCGTCATCGTACGTGTTGACGAAAACCTTACGGGGACGGCTCACCGCGGCGCGTGAAAATCCCGTTGAATTCCTGTTGAAGGACTCGGCCTGCGAGCGTTAGTGGCGCAACGCCGCTGATGGATCAAGGCGGCTTGCGCGCCGAGCTGGAAGATAGCTGGCCGCCAGCGCAACAATCACCAGCGTCGCCGCTGCGCCGGCGAACGCCGGTCCGTCGGTCGGACTCAGCCCGAACAGCAACGACGCGACGGCGCGGCCTGCAGCTGCCGACAGGACGAGGCCCAACGCGACTCCAGCGCCGACAAGCGCTGCAGCCTCGCGCAGCACGAGCCGCAAAACCTTCGCGCGATCAGCGCCGATCGCCATTCGCAAGCCGATCTCACGCTGACGCTGACCGACGGCGTAGGCGAGGATTCCGTACAAGCCGACGCAGGCAAGGCCGAGAGCCAGCACCCCGAATACTGCAACGAGACCCGTGGCCAGCTTCATCATCCACAGCGACTGATCGATTATCTCCATGACCGTCGCCGGATTCTCGAGCGGCACGTCGACAGCCATCGCACGGATCTCGCGCTGAATGCTTTGCAGAACCGGTCCTGCATCGCGCGACGCCCTGACATACAGGACCATCGCTGGAGAGTCGTTCTGGCCAAGCGGTAGGAACATGGCCGGCTGTGGCGGCTCGCCGACGCTCTGGTATTTGATCGTCTTCACAATGCCAACGATCTCGCGTGGGGTGGCGTCGTTGTCGAAGCGGATGCGTTTTCCCAGGGCGCTTTCGTTGGGCCAGTACTTCGTGGCCATTGTTTCGTTGACCATCGCGACAGGCCGCGACCCGGAGCGATCGGTCGCATCGAACTCGCGTCCCGCGATAGCACTCACGCCCAACGTTTTGAAGTACTCGACATCCACGGTGCTGACAAGAACCAGAATGGCGTCGGATGTGCCGAGCGGATCGCGTCCATCGATCAGGACGCGCCGATAGAGGCTCGCCCATAGCGGCTGATTCGTGGACCACGATGCCGATGACACGCCGGGCACCTGCAACGCACGCTCGCGAACATCGCGGTAGAACTGTTCGGTGCGCGGTTGATCGTATCCGGCCTGCGCCGGATTGGCCGTCACCACAGCAATCCGCGAAGCGTCATACCCGAGATCGACGGTAAAGGCGCGCTCAATGTTGCGCAGGAACAGACCGGCGATGACGAGCGAGACGAGCGACAGCGCAACCTGCCCGATGACGAGCGCGCCGCGAATGCGGCCGGCGCGACGATGGCCCGCCGATGTCGCCGATTCTTCCTTCAGCACACCAACGAGATCCGGACGCGATGCCCGCAGCGCAGGCACGAGCCCAAAGACAACGCCGCTGGTGAGCGCGAGGATGAAGGTAAAGACGAAGACGCGCGTGTCGAACTGGAGCTCGACAAAGTTGTTGGCGACGACGGCTGGCCGGAAGGACCAGAGGAGGTTCTGTCCCCAGAAGCCAAACACGAGGCCAACAGCGCCGACGACGAGCGCAAGGGCGAGGCTCTCTGTCAGCAGTTGGCGAATCACGCGCCGGCGACCCGCCCCCACTGCTAGCCGCACCGCGATCTCCTGACGCCGTGCCGTGGCGCGCGCCAGCAGCAAGTTCGCCACGTTCGAGCATGCGATCAGCAACACGAGTCCTACGATCGCCATCAACACAGCGCCGCCGAACAGCAGCGGACCGCGCATACCAGGGAAAATCGCAGCCTCGGTGAGCGTCGTGACCGAAACACTACGCCCCTTGTTCGCGACCGGGTACTCCCGTTCGAGCGTCCCCGCGATCGTTTTGAGACGGGCTTCCGCCTGCTGGCGCGTAACACCCGGTTGCAGGCGCCCGGCGGTGTTGAACGTAACGGCGCCACGCTCGTGAAGCCAGTCACCGAAATGCCGCGGCAGCATCTGTGGCGCCATCATCGCGGGCAACCAGAGATCCGGGCCGAAGATCGAGGTCACGCCTTTGAATCCTTCCGGCGCAACCCCCACAACTGTGAACGGAATGCGGTTCAGCGTGATCGTGCGGCCGACCACCTTGGGATCGCCGCCGAGGCGTCGCTGCCAGATTCCATGGCCGATGACAGCAACGGCGTGTGTAGCGGGAGTGCGATCCTCGTCGGGCAGGAAGAACCGGCCGGCTGCGGGCCGCAATCCGAGTACGTCGAAGTAGTTTCCGGTCACGAGCTGCATGAAGATCCGTTCCGGGGCCGCCCCGGTTGACAGGCTGATCGGCAGCGGCGAGGAGTAGCCGGCTAGGTCCGTCAACACGTCGTTGTGCCGACGGATGTCGTCGAGATTGGGATACGACAGCGGCAGAAGATTGCCGAAGCGCGTCGGATTGTTGGCGTCGAGCGTAAACACCGCGACCAGTTCCGATGGACGTGCGACCGGCAGCGGATTCAGAAACATGGTATTGATCAGCGTGAACATGGTCGTGTTCGCACCGACGCCGAGCCCCAGCGAGAGGATCGCGACCGCGGCTAGAGCCGGACTCTTCCAAAGCGAGCGCATGCCATATCGAATGTCTTGCCACAGCGCATCCATGGTTGGCCTCCAGGTACTTCAAGGATGCGCGGCAATTGTGGAGAAGTTATGAAGGCTGAGTCGTAACGCTTCCGGCATGGGTGTCATCCAACGTCACATCGGGAGAACCTGTGATGAACATCACATTGTGGGTGCTTCAAGTGCTGCTGGCCCTCGCTTTTCTCGCACATGGTTCGATCTTTCTCTCCCCGCCAGCCAATATGGTGGAGCAGATCAACGCCGCGATCGCGCCACCCTTTCGCATTTTCATCGGCGTCGCTGAAGTGTTGGCCGCAATAGGCCTTATCTTGCCGGCCGTGACGCGTGTGGCGCCTTGGCTGGTCTCCGCGGCCGCTGCCGGCTTATCGGTTGTGATGGTGAGTGCCACTATCTTTCACATCGCACGCGGTGAGTTCACTTCTGCTGTTACTACGGCCGTCTTGTTGGCGATCACTGGGTTTGTCGCCTATATGCGCTGGAGCGTGAAACCGATTCTGCCGCGCACTGCTACCTCTTAGCAGGACGTTTGACGCCTCAGTTTGACCCCGGTAACGCCACAACAATTGCGCCGTTCGGCTCGCCGATGATCAAGTCGGCAACGCCGGATCGTCGCTACGGCAGCGGTTGCGTTCGAACTTCGCCCGGTTGATGAATGTCGATCACGGGTCCGCTCATTCGACAACGAACAGAGGTTCGAACTGAGCTGTGGCGAACTTTCACGGATCTGTCACGCGAATATAACGCGCGTCTTCCGACGCTCTGTGACACAGTACAAGATCGTTGTATCTTCGTGCCCGTTTTCCGTGACCCGCGTCCTGATTCCGGAGGTATCCAATGACAACCACCGTTTCACCGTTGCTCGGGCGTCCAGTTTGGTACGAGTTGATGACCACGGATACGACGGCCGCCGAGACGTTCTACAAGAATGTGGTTGGCTGGACATCAGCGCCTTTTGAAGACTCACCCGATCCCTACACCATATTCAAGCGCAGCGGTCAGGTTCAGGTTGCTGGCCTCATGAAGAGACCGGCCGGAATGAACACGCCACCGTTTTGGGCGATGTATGTGGCCGTACCAAAACTCGAGGATGCCGTGGCTCACATCAAGCGGCTTGGGGGAGGCGAGCTCTCGCCAGTGATCGAGGTGCCAACGGTCGGCCGCATGCAGATGATGAAGGACCCGCAAGGCGCCGCGTTTTACATCATTCAACCCGCGCCCAGCGAAGAACGCCCCGAGACGGCACCGGAGGTGGGCGAGGCCTCGTGGCACGAGCTGATGACCACCGACGCTCCCGCGGCGATGAAGTTCTATAGCGAGGTCTTCGGGTGGCGGCCCAGCGAAACGTTGGACATGGGGCCGATGGGCAAATATCACATGTTCAATCGGCCGTTCGGCATGATCGGGGGCATGATGAACAAGCCGCCCGAGATGGCGCAGGTGCCGCCACACTGGATGATCTATTTCCGCGTGCCCGACATCGACACCGCCATCGAGCGGATCAAAGTAAACGGCGGCAAAATCCTCAATGGCCCGATGGACGTTCCCGGCGGCGATCGGGTCGTGAATGCGATGGATCCGCAGGGCGGCGCGTTCTCGCTGCACGAAAGGAAGGCGCAGCAGTAGTACAACGACACTCCGTGCGGCACCGACTGAAGCCGAGCATCGTCCGTCGTCCCACCTCGTTGAGGCGAGCGGTCTCCAGCTTGCTATGCTCGGCTTCCGTTCGATAAGTGTCGCCGTCGATGCAGCAACGCGAGCTGATGCCCACGTGCCCCTGAACAGCTGCCACAACGAAATCACATGAAGCAGGATTTGACGGTGCTGAATCTGGCAGTTCCGCGGTTGAGTGCGGATCTGCGACCCAGCAGCGCACAACTGCTGTGGATTATCGACATCTACGGCTTCCTGCTCGTGGGATCGCTCATCGATAGGAGTAGTCGCCTTGGTGGCTAACCACAGTTCACTTCGCACTGATCTGATAGCGGTCGTTGGGCTGGGTCTTTTGCGCTACGGCCTCGTGCTTCTCTTGCTGACGATCGGCGCCTTCAAATTCTTCGCGTTCGAAGCCGAAGGCATACGACCCCTGGTAAGCGAACACCCGCTTCTCGCGTGGCTCTATGACGTGCTCGGGGTTCGCGCGACGTCTGCACTGTTCGGAGTATTCGAGATTGGCACAGGCGTTCTTATCGCGACGAGACGTTGGGCGCCGCGCCTTTCTGGATGGGCCAGCCTTGCGGCGAGCAGCCTGTTTCTCGTGACATTGTCGTTCCTATTCACAACACCGGGTGCCCTGTTACCCACGAGTCCATTCAATCAGTTCCTGCTGAAGGACGTGGTGCTGTTGGGCGCAGCGCTATTTACGGCTGCCGAGGCTCTGTCCGCGGAAAGCCGCGTTCCCTATGGCATTGCCGTCGCGGTGCCAGACCGACAATTGCATTGACAACCGAAGACGCCCGCCAGGACGCTCGCCCGCGCCGTTCACGCGCGCGGCATCGCGTGAAGCCACACCGCGCGATGATGATGTGTCTATTCCACTGGACCCTAATCGTTGCCGGTGTCTTCGCACTCGGCTCCGGCCGAATCATGCACGACGTCGCGGCGAGGTCGCTGGCGGGACGGAGGTCGCTAGCGGGGACGGAGGTCGCTAGCGGGGACGGAGGTCGCGTATAGTGCGCGGCATGCTGCGACGTCTCCGCTTCGTCCCCCCGCTCCTGCTCGCTGCCACACTGAGCGCCCAGGCGCCGCCACGTCCCGCCGCGAAGTCGCTGAAGGCGATCACCGGCGGCACACTCATCGATGGATTCGGCGGCAGGCCGATCCGCAACAGCGTCATTCTCATTGAAGGCGAGCGTATCTCTGCGGTCGGACAGGTCGGCACCCTACAGATTCCCCCAGGGGCCGAGATCATCTCGACGGAAGGCATGACGGTGCTCCCCGGACTGTGGGACGCCCATGTGCACCTGATGCTCAATGGCCACAGCGACTACCCGCACTGGGACAAGACGTACCCGGCGCAGTTCGGCCCCGTGATCATGCCGGCCGGCGCCAAGCAGCTGCTGATGGCGGGCGTTACGAGCGCACGCGATCTTGGCGCTCCGCTCGAAGCCAGCATCACCGTCCGCGACCGGATCAACAAACGCGAGATTCCGGGACCGACGATGTACATGTCGGGACCGTTCATCCAGAAAGCTCCGTACCCCGGAACTGAGCTGTTCCGCTGGGGCGTAAACGGTGAGGCCGAAGCGCGCGGCAGGGTGCGCAAGCTCGCCGACGCTGGCGTCAACCTGATCAAGTTGATCGATCAGGATCAAATGACGATGGAAGAAGTCCGCGCCGTTGTCGACGAAGCGCACAAGCGCGGCTTGATGGTAGTGGCGCACTCGCATCGGCCCGAAGAGATTCGACGCGGTCTGGTGGCCGGCGTGGACAACTTCGAGCACACCGGCTTATCGAGTGCGCCGGAGTACCCTGAAGACATCATCAAGGCAATCCGGGAGCGCACCGCCGACATGAGTCGCGGCCCGCTTTTCTGGACGCCAACGATCGAAGGCTTGTTGAACTACGAGTACCTGCGCGACAACCCCGAGCAACTCGACGACCCCGCGTGGCATGAGGGCCTCACCCCCGAGATCGTCAAGGACATTCGCGAGTCGATTCAGCACCCCGACCGCATGTCGTACTTCCAGCTCACACCGGCGCGCCGCCCGACGCTTGCGCGGAAATTCAAGCAACTCCAGGAAGCGGGCGTGGTCATGCTGGTCGGGACCGACAGCGGAATTCCAATGAAGTTCCACAGCAGCTCGACGTGGAAGGAGCTCGATGCGTGGGTGAACATCCTTGGCGTCGATCCGATGACCGCCATTCGCGGCGCCACCTACTGGCCCTCGCTGGCGATGAAAGTCGATCGTGACGTCGGCACCGTGACACCTGGCAAGTACGCGGACATCATTGCCGTACGAGGCGATGTCATGCGCTATATCGCGTTGTTGCAGCGTGTTGACATCGTTGTGAAGCATGGCGTGAAGTTCAAAGGCTAGCCTGTCGCTTGGCACAGGTTTGTCCCCCCGGACCGTCGATTTATCCGTGCGCGTACGGCCGCTGCGAGTTTCGTCCCAAGTGACAGGCTACGTCTGTCTGCGGCTCCGTCCGCCTGGGGTCGATTTGGAAGCGACCGATCGCGCGATCATCACTTCGGTCGACTTGATGATCGCGATGGCGTCCTGGCCGCGGCGCAGTTTCAGCGCACGCACCGCGTCCGCGGTGATGACCGCCGTCAGCGACTGATCGCCGACACGCAGCCGAACCTGCGCGAGGAGGCCATCAACGCGCACTTCGTCGATGAACCCATGTAGCCGATTACGGGCGCTGAGTCCTTCCAACGACTCGTCGGACCGGGTGACCACTTTCGCTGGGCCGGTGCCAGCGGCGACAGAGGCTTGGGAACGCTTGGCCTGCGGCGGCTGACGTGCCAACAAGCGTGCGATCTCCGCGTCAGACACGCGATGATGACCGCCTTCCGTGCGCGTGGTTCGCACCCGGCCAGTGTGCACCCATCGCTTCAGGGTCGAGTAAGCGACACCCAGCTGCGCCGCGGCCGCTCGTACCGTGAGAAGTGCCATACTTTTACCTCTGTATTACTGATACAGAATAGGTCAAACTGAGTCGATTCCTGAAGCAGTTTAAACTGGTTATCGTCTCCGCGGCGATGCTGCGACGACGACTGATGATGAGACGACGATTCGTCCTCGGCGCCTGTGCCGTTGCCCTGCTGGCCTGGGTCGCGTCGCGTGAGGTGAACGGCGAGCGCCCGCCGGCCATTGCCGCCGCCGCCAATCTGGGTTTCGCGCTCACCGAGATCGCCGATCGGTTTGCGAGGGATCGTGGCAGTCGAGTGGAAGTCGTGTTTGGCGCTTCTGGCGCGTTGACCCGTCAAATTCAGGAAGGCGCCCCGTTCGAGATGTTTCTCGCGGCTGACGAGGAGTTGCCGAATCAACTCGCGGCCGCTGGCCTCACGCGAGACGCGGGCGTGGTCTATGCGGTGGGTCGCCTGGTCATCCTTGCTCCTGCTGGTTCACCGCTCACGGTTGACGAACGGCTCGACGGCTTGGCTCGTTTGCTGAAAAGCGGTCCTGCCGGTCGATTCGCGATTGCCAACCCGGATGTTGCGCCCTACGGCAAGGCAGCAGAGGCGGTGTTGCGAAACCACGGACTGTGGGAGGCGATTCGATTGCGCTTGGTCCTCGGCGACACGATCGCGCAAGCGGCCCAGTTCGCCACAACTGGCAATGCCGTGGGCGGCCTCGTTGCCTATTCGCTGGTGGTCGGTCCGGGCGTCGCCGACCGTGGCACGTATGCGCTGATTCCCGAGGCCGATCATCCGCCGCTGCGCCAGCGGATGGTGCTGCTCAAGCGTGCCGGTGCAACCGCGACGCAGTTCTACGCGTACCTTCAGACAGACGCTGCGCGCGCGATTCTACGGAAGCACGGGTACGGAGTACCCCAATAACTACCCATGGATTGGGCGGCACTCGCTGTCTCGCTGTGGCTCGGCGCAGGAACGATCGTGATCCTGTTGCCGTTCGGCGTCTGGTTTGGGCGCCTCCTGGCGGTGCACGACTTTCGAGGCAAGCTGCTGGTCGAGGCTCTGGTGACCGTGCCGCTCGTCTTGCCGCCGACGGTCCTTGGCTTTTACCTCCTCGTCACGTTCGGCGCACGGTCGCCGCTCGGCCAGGCGTTTCAAACGCTCGTGGGTCAGTCTCTGCCGTTCTCCTTCGAAGGACTGTTGCTCGCCTCCGCGATCGCCAACGTCCCGTTCGTGGTGCAACCGATTCAACGCGGCTTCGAGGCTGTTCCCGCTGACGTCCGTGATGCCGCGGCTTGTTGCGGGCTCACGCCGTGGCAGCGGTTCGTGCGCATCGAAGCGCCGCTCGCGTGGCCGAGCATCCTGATGGCGGCAATCCTGACGTTTGCCCACACGCTCGGAGAATTCGGCGTGGTGTTGATGGTGGGCGGCAATCTTCCCGGTGAAACGCGCACCCTCAGCGTGGCGATCTACGATCGCATGCAGGCCTTCGACGACCGCAGCGCTGGTGTGATGGCGGCGACGCTGCTCGTCATTGCCGTGGCGACGCTGATCACGACCACAACCCTCTCGCGCCGTATAGGCAGCCGTCGTGGGTGACCGTCGCCTGTGGGTGAGCCTTCGGCAGACGTCCCCGATTCCGCTCGATGTCGAATTCAGCTGCGCTCCCGGCGAAGTGCTGGCGATCTTCGGGCCGTCAGGTAGCGGCAAGACGACGATTCTGCGCAGCATCGCCGGACTCTATCGGGCGGCTCAGACATCCGTACGTTCGGGCGCTCAGATATGGAGTGATACGGCGAAAGGAATCTTCGCTCCACCCCATCGTCGTGCTGTCGGGTTCGTGTTTCAAGAGTACGCGCTCTTTCCGCACTTGACGGCGTTGGGCAACGTCATCGCCGCGCTGGGTCATCGGCCTGGCCGTCAGCAGCGTTCGCGCGCGAAACAGCTGCTCGCTCTCGTGCATCTGTCCGAGCATCACGATCGGCGGCCGCAGGAACTCTCAGGTGGTGAGCGCCAGCGCGTGGCATTGGCGCGCGCCCTTGCTCGCGAGCCGGCGGTGCTGCTGCTGGACGAACCGTTTGCCGCGATCGATCGCACAGTGCGGCGACGTTTGCAGGACGAGGTGGACGAGCTGCGGCAGACGCTCGACATCCCGTTGATTCTCGTCACGCACGATTTCGAGGATGTCCTGCGGCTCGCGACGCATCTGCTGATTCTCGAGCGGGGGCGCGCCATTGCCTCCGGCCCGTTGGCCGATCTCACCAGTCGTCCGGATTTACCGTGGCTGCGCGAGGGCGTCGGCCTCGGGAGCGTTTTCGACGGCGTCGTGGGAAGAAGAGAACCGGAGCGCGGCCTCGTCGAGCTGACCTTCGACGGTGGCACGCTGCTCGCCTCCGATCGCGCGATTGCAACAGGCACGACCGTGCGCGTGCGAATTCCCGCGCGTGAGGTGATCCTCGCAAGAAGTGAACCGCAGGGCCTCAGTCTGCACAACGCGTTGCCTGGCACGGTTGCCGCGATCAGCACCGATCCGACGTTCGACTCCGTCGTCGTCCAGATCGCGGTGGGACGCATCATGCTGCTCGCAGAAGTGACGCGTGACGCGATCGAGAGACTGGATATCGCCGTCGGCAGGCGCCTCTTCGCGCTCATCAAATCCGTTTCGATCGGAGTAATCGCTGGCGAAGCGGGGAGGGGCGCTCGCGAGTTGTAACGGACGCGCACAGCCAACAGAGCCGCGCTTCGGGCGCCGCGCGAGAGCGGCCCGCTGGCCCTCCGCAGACCGCGCAGAAGGCCACCGATGAGCGTATTTAAGTCGAATTGAGTCGATTTGCTGATGCATCTCAATCCGGTCTAGAGTTTCCCTCTCGGGAGGTTGGATGAGCCTGGGTCGATGGGGCGTGCGATTCGGAGTCGCGATGCTACTCCTCGCGGCAGTGTGCACGCCGGCCGCCGCGCAAATCGGCGGAGGAGCCCTGGCCGGTCACGTCATCGATCAGGCGGGCGCCGCGATTGCTGGTGCGACGGTAACGATCACCGCCGTAGGGACCAAACTGTCCCGCACCGCGACAACTGGCCTGGAGGGTACCTACCTCGTAACAGGCCTCACGCCGGGCACGTATCGGGTCCACATCGAAACCAACGGCTTCCGGCCCTTGACTCGCGAAGGCATTCGACTCGCAACCGGCGAGACCGTCCGGCTGAACATGCAGCTCGACGTCGGCGCGCTGAGCGAAGCCGTTACGGTCGTGGCCGACGCGTCGCTGCTGCGAAGCGAGACGTCTGGACTTGGCCACGTCATCGACAACAGAAGAGTCGTCGACCTGCCGCTCAACGGGCGGAGCTTCATCACTCTCGCGAGCCTGGTGCCGGGAGTGGCCGTGCCCCCGCCCCCGGCGGCGCCGTTTCCGCGTATCAACGGCGGACGGCCGCGCACCAACGAGTATCTGTTCGATGGCATTTCGGTATTGCAGCCGGAGCCGGGACAAGTCGCCTTTTTTCCGAACGTCGACGCCATTCAGGAGTTCAAGATCGAAAGCAATACTCCGCCCGCGGAGTTCGGCCGTTTCAACGGTGGGGTGATCAACCTGACCACCAAGTCCGGCAACAACGCGCTTCGCGGCATCGGCTTCGAGTTCTTCCGGCACGAAGCGCTGAACGCGCGCAACTTCTTTGCCTCGGCCAATCCCGTCAAACCGCAGTTTCGGCGCAATCAGTTCGGCGCAGTCCTGGGCGGACCCGTTCGGCGCGATCGAACGTTCTTCTTCGCCGACTACCAGGGCCAGCGGCAGTCGATCGGACGCACGGTCATCTCCACCGTTCCGACGATGCTTCAGCGGCAAGGTGTTTTCAGCGAAGCGATTGCCGGGCGAGTTCCGGTTATCTACGATCCCGCGACCACCGTTCCCACGGCCGCCGGCGGCATCACGCGCAGTCCGTTCCCGGGTAACACGATTCCGCTCGATCGTATCGATCCGGTTGCACGCGCGCTGCTCGAACGGTTTCCCCAGCCGACAAGCGGCGGGACAGCCAACAACTACCGCCGCGTGGACAACGAAACTGTTGATCAGGATCAGTTCAGTTTCCGAATCGATCATCGCTTTCCGGCCAACCGCGACCAGGTGTTTGGGCGCGTCACGCGCTTCGCCGAGGAGTTCATTCCGGTGACGCCATTGCCTGACGGCAGCGGCATCACCACCGGCACGCTTGGCTCGCAAGGCACCACGTCGTGGTCGTTCGCATCCAGCTATCAGCGCACCTTGACGAGCAATCTGCTCAACGAGCTGCGCATTGGCGACACGAGACGCACCGTCGGGCGAGCAGCTGCGCAATTGAGCGGCCCGCCGTTGACCAGCCTCGGCCTGCCTGGCATTCCATCGACGGCGAAGTTTCCCAATACGCTTCCGACGTTTCTCTTCGGGGGCGCCTATCAACAGCTCGGGTCGCCGCCGAACACGGCATCGAACTTCGGCACGAGCGTGACGCAGATCGCGGATTCACTCACGTGGCTGAAGGGACGCCACGCGGTCAAGATGGGTGCGGACCTGCGCTGGGAGCGGCTCAACGTGGTGCAGCCGCCGTCGCCAACAGGCTCGTTCACGTTCAGCGACCTGTTCACCGACCTGCCGGGTATGCCGAACACCGGCACGCCGTTCGCGAGCTTCCTGCTCGGGGAGGTTCAGCAGTTCTCGATCGACTTGCAGCAGAGCGAGATCCGCAACCGAGCTCACTTCGAGGAATACTTCATTCAGGATGATTGGCGCGTCTCCGACCGCGTCACCATCAACACCGGCCTGCGTTACACGTTGAACTTTCCATCCACGGAAGAGAACGATCAGGCTGCTATCTTCAATCTCGAGACGCGGCAGCTCGAGTATCTCGGCCGCGATGGCCGGCCGCGCGCCGCTCGACAACTTCACAAGGACAATTTCGGGCCACGCCTTGGCGTTGTCGGACGCGTTACCGAGAGGACAGTGGCGCGCATCGGCTACGGGATTGTGTGGATCGAAATGGCGGGAATCACCACACCGTTCACGACGCCGGTGTTTCCGTTCTTGCAGACCGTGTCGCAGCGCACGCTGGACAACATCAGGCCCGCGTTCACACTCGCCGCGGGACCCAGTGTTGAAGCGATCCCGTTGACGCCGGATGCCGGCCTGGGGCAGGGTGTGTTTTCGGTCGATCGCGACCTGAGCTCAGGCTACGTGCAGCAGTGGAACACGTCGCTTCAGCGTGAGCTCACCGCGGACATCTCCGTGGAAGTGGCATATAGCGGATCGAAAATCACTCGCGTTGGTCTACCCGACACCAACCTGAACCAGCTGACGGTCGAACAACTCGCACAGGGACCGGGATTGCAGCAGCGCGTCTCAAATCCCTACTTCGGCATCGTCCCGCGCTCGTCCTCGCTCGGTGATCCCACGATTCCCGTTGCGCAGCTGATGAAGCCCTATCCCCAGTACACAACGGTGAGCCTGTATCGCAACAATGTGGGCACGACGATCTATCACGGCTTCTACACCAAGCTGGAACACCGCTTTTCGCGCGGCCTTTCATATCTGGTCAGCTATACACGCTCAAAACTCGTGGACGATGCCTCATCGGTGTTTGATGCGTCCATTCTGACCGGACCCGTGGCTAACTTTCCCGTCGCCGACAGCTTCAATCGCACTCTCGAGCGAGACTATTCAAACGGAGACATACCGCATGTGTTTGTCGCGTCAGCCGTTTGGGACATCCCCTATGGTGTGGACCGGCGCACCCGCGCCGCCGGCCTCGTGGGCGCTCTGATCAACGATTGGACGCTCTCTGGTGTGGTCACGCTGCAATCGGGCGTTCCGCTCGCGATCAGCCAGACGACAAACAACAATGCGTTCGCGGGCTTCGGCACACAACGACCCAACCTGATCGGCGATCCTACGCTCCCGGCCAGTGAGCGCTCCGTCAACCGCTGGTTCAATACCAGCGCGTTCGAGGCGTCGCCTGCGTTCACGCTCGGCACGAGCTCGCGGAATCCGGTTCGCGGGCCCGGCTATCGCAATCTCGATCTCGCGCTGATGCGCCGCGTGCCACTGTCAGGCACCAGAGCGCTTGAACTGCGCGGGGAAGTGTTCAACGCGACCAACACACCGCCGCTGGGCGCGCCCAACACCACGGTCGGCTCTGCGGCGTTCGGCACGATCACGTCTGCCGGCGATCCTCGCGTCGTGCAGCTGGCGATGAAGTTCATCTTCTAAGCGCGGAATTCACTTGAATTGAAAGCAATTCCGGGCAGCTTCCCAGCCAAACACTCCGCACATAATGGAGCGCATGCGACTTCAAGGTGCGGCGATCGTGACGTTGCTGCTGCATGCGGCCTGCGCCAGCAACCCGGCCGCTGTGACGCCGCAGACGGTATCATCGGGCATCGCGGAGCGTGCGCGGATCGATCCGCAAGGCTGGCCCACACGCGAACGCGGGGCATTGCCTCCTGGCGTTTCCCTGGCCGATGGACTCACACTCGAGGAGGCGTCGGCAGCCGCCCTTTGGAACAATCCGGCGTTTCAGCTTGCGCTCACAGATCTCGGCGTGGCGCGTGCTGACGTGACCGAAGCCGGACTGCTGCGCAACCCGGTCTTATCGGTCTTGTTTCCCTGGGGTCCCAAACAGTTCGAAGCCACGGCGAGCTGGGCGATCGATTCCATTTGGCAGCGCCCGCGGCGCCTCGCTGCCGCACGCCTCGATGTGGACGCGATTGCCGCGCGCTTGATTCAGGATGGCGTTGTGCTCGTTGGCACGGTCAGGTCGGCCTACATCCAAGCGGTGTCCGCCGGCCGTCGTGCGGAGATCGCGCGCGAGACCGCGAACGCGGTCGCGCGCTTTGCCGACATCGTCGAGGCGCGACTCAAAGGCGGCGAGATCAGTGAGCTCGAGGCGCGGGCGACACGCGACGATCGACTGGTGGCCGAAGTCGCGGCGCGCGGCGCGGAGCACGACCGCGCCTTGGCGCTGACGCGCCTGAAAGCGATCGTCGGATTGCCGCAGGACACCACGTTCACGTTGACGCTTCTGCCGGAGCTTGCCGTACAGGACTGTGGCGATGTGACTGTACTCGTAAAAGATGCGCTCGCGGCTCGCCCCGATGTCCGCGCCGCTGAGATTGCGGTCGAAGCTGCGGCGGCACGCGCCGGTCTCGCTCGCGCGCAAGCCGTCGCGGTGACTGCAATGCTCGACGCGAACGGCGAAGGCAAGGAAGGATTTGAAATGGGCCCGGGGGTCACGGTCGAACTACCGGTGTTTTCGCGGAACAGCGGCGGACGCGCCCGTGCCGCCGCGGCGTTTACTCAGGCGCAGGCGCGCTATTTGTTGGTACGTGCGCGTGTCGACGAAGACGTTCACACCGCCGCTGCGACTCTCGCACGTGCCCGTGATGTGGTGGGTTTGTGGGAAGGGGAGGCGCTGCAATCAGTCACAGTCGCCCAGCGACAGGCGCAACTGGCGTACGAAGCCGGCGAACTGCAACTGCTTGCCGCGCTCGACGCGAATCGAAGATTCGGGACGGTGCGTCTTGGCGCGCTTGACGCCCGCCGCGACCTGTTGATGGCAGCGGCGGCCCTCGACCAGGCGGTGGGGCGGAACTGTACCCTCAAATGAAGGACGTGCGATGAAGCCGGCTGTTTTCGTCATCGTGATTGCGATCTCCGCGGCCAGCGGCTGCAAAGGCGAATCAACTGCCGCAAAGCCGGCGGCTCCCGCCAAGATCGCGAATCCCGTGACGGAGGCGCAGTTGTCAACCGTCACGCTCACCGAGGAGGCGGACAAGCGACTCGGGATTCAAATCGCTGATGCCGTGGTCGAGCCGGTGTTGCGCACTCGTACGGTCGGCGGCGAAGTGATCGCCCCCCCGGGCCGATCGGTCGTCGTCACGGCGCCTATGGCAGGGAGCATTCGCGGGCAGGCCCTTCGGCCGGGAACGCGCGTCAACGGCGGCCAGGCGGTGTTCACGATCTTTCCATTGCAGGACTTGCCCGCCGAGCGTGAGATCAGCATCGAGGCGCAGCGCGAGGTGTCGGCCGCGACGGCGGAATTGCAGGCCGCCAACGCCCGTCTCGCGCGTCTGGAGCAGCTGCTCAAGGAGGGCGCGACCAGCGCGCGATCGGTGGAGGAGGCGCGCGCGCAGCGCGACGTGATCGCTGCGCGCCTCTCGGCGGCACAGGCGCGCGCCGGCAGCCTGCGTACGGGCACCGTCGGGCCGCGCGGCGAAGTGGTGGTGCGCGCGCCGATCGCGGGCGTGCTGCAGGATGTGTCGGCTGCGCCCGGACAAAGCGTCGCCGCGGGTTCGCCCTTGTTTTCCGTCTCGCAGGTTGAAGGACTCTGGGTGCGGGTGCCGCTCTACGTCGGCGAACGCAGCGAAATCGATTTGACGCAGCCCGCAGTGGTGAAAACGTTGGGAGCATCGTCCGGCGCGGGCATCGTGGCGCGAAGGGTCGAGGGTCCGCCAACCGCCAATGCCGCCGCGGCGACAGCAGATGTGTTTTTCAGGCCCATCGCCGATGCAGGTGTCCAGATCGGCGAGCGCGTCAGCGTCGAACTCCCGCTGCGCACGACAGAACAAGCGCTCGTGATCCCGGATGCGGCGGTTCTCTACGATCTGCAGGGCGGCACGTGGGTGTACGAGTCGCTGGGCAATCACGTCTATGCGCGACGGCGCGTCGAGGTGGCGGGGCAGAGCGGGCATAAAGTGCTCGTTGGGCGCGGGCTGCGCGAGGGTCAAAAGGTCGTAACCGATGGTGCGGCGGAGCTCTTCGGTTCCGAATTCGGCGCAGGCAAGTAAATCATGATGAGTTGGCTGGTCTCGCGATCGCTGCGCCACGCGCCGGTTGTCCTGGCGCTGGCGGTGGGTGCGGTCATCGCAGCCGGGCGCCAGATCCCGGATATCCCGCTCGACGTGTTTCCGGAGTTCGCTCCGCCAATCGTTGAAATTCAAACCGAAGCCCCCGGTTTGTCGAGCCCCGAGGTCGAATCGCTGGTCAGCGTGCCGATCGAGACGATCGTGGCCGGCATTCCGGGCGTGAATACAGTCCGCTCGCGATCGGTGCTCGGACTCTCGTCCGTCGTTCTGATCCTCGCGCCCGATTCGAATCTGCTCGCGACGCGACAGATTGTTCAGGAACGGCTCGCCCGCCTCTCGGCGCAACTTCCATCGGTCGCGCACCCACCGGTCATGCTGTCGCCGCTATCGTCTCTGAGTCGCGCGCTGAAGATCGGTGTGTCATCGAGCAAGCTGTCCCAAGTCGAACTGACCACGCTGATCCGCTGGACGGTGCGTCCGCAGTTGATGGCCGTGCCGGGCGTCGCCAACGTCGCCATCTGGGGGCAGCGCGACCGGCAGCTGCAGGTGCTGGTCGACCCGGATCGGCTCGCTGCGACCAACGTGGCGCTGGCGGATGTCATGCAGGCGGCGCGCGAGGGCGTGTCAATGGCAACCGGCGGCTTTATCGATACGCCAAACCAGCGGCTCGCCGTCGCGCATCGATCGGCTGTTTCATCGGCCACGGACCTCGAGCGGCTGGTGATCCCGAGGCCTCCGCTGACGCCGATCCGCCTCGGCGATGTCGCGCAGGTGGTCGAGGGACATCAGGCGCCGATTGGCGATGCCATCATCAACGATGCTCCCGGCCTGCTCCTGATCGTCGAGAAACAGCTCGGCGCAAACACGCTCTCGGTGACGCGTGGCGTCGAAGAGGCACTGCAACGACTCAAGCCCGCGTTGCCGGACGTGGAAATGGACCCCACCATCTTTCGCCCGGCCACATTCATCGAACAATCGATCGCAAATCTGAATCGCGCACTCCTGATTGGCTGTGTGCTGGTCATCCTTGTACTCGTCGCGTTTCTCGGCAACTGGCGCACGGCGCTGATCAGCAGCATTGCAATTCCGTTGTCGCTGATCGCTGCTGGTCTGATTCTGCGGTATCGGGGCGGCACCATCGACACCATGGTGCTGGCCGGCCTCGTCATTGCGCTGGGCGAAGTCGTGGACGATGCGATTATCGATGTCGAGAACATCGTGCGGCGGCTTCGCTTGAACCGTGAGCTGCCGCAGCCTCGACCGGCGCTCGCGGTGGTGTATGACGCGTCGCTCGAAGTGCGCAGCGCGGTGGTCTACGGCAGCCTGATCGTCGTGTTCGTTTTCATCCCGGTGTTGATGCTGCAGGGCCTGACTGGCGCGTTTTTCCGGCCGCTGGCGCTGTCGTATATCTTCGCGATCCTCGCCTCGCTTCTCGTGGCGCTCACGGTGACGCCCGCGCTGGCGCTGCTCCTGTTGCCGAAGCATCTCGGTCAGGCGGAACCGCGCCTCGTTCGCGAGCTCAAGGCTCGCTATGCGCGCGTTCTGCCGAATCTGGTTCATCGCCCGAAGCGCGCGATTGCGATTGTCGCTGGGCTGCTCGCGTTGACAGTGGCCGCCACACCGTTCCTGGGCGAAGAATTTCTCCCGCATTTCCGTGAATATGACTTT
>JBKPDL010000082.1:0-25923 GCA_046727855.1 Acidobacteriota bacterium | reverse complement strand
GGCCAAAGAGATCCGCGAAGAGCGTTGCCATGTGGGTGACCGTCGCGGTGAGGTTGTACGGCTCCTGAGCGTTCGCTGGTGCCGCGATCGCCGCGATGCAGACGAACACCAGGCCGAGGCAACGGCCCATTTTTCCCTCCTGATTGATTACCGGATGTCGACAATGCCCCAGCCGGATCCCATGCGTGCCAAACGAAGTGTCTGCCGGCTTTTGCTGGTGTACTGCCGGCCGCCTGCTCGGACGATGTCCTGCCGGTCGACCACTACGGACGCAGTGTCGCCCTCGCGGTCGATCGAGACGATGGTGAGATTGACTTGCTGCGACGTGACAGCGCGGAACCCATCCTGAAGCCTTCGCTCCTCTTCGCGCGAGAGGTTCGGCTTGATGCTGCGAAACAAGGCCATGTCTTTCTGTTCGATCGCGCGCGCGTAGGCAGCGATGAGTTGGCGGATCGACGCGTCGTCGTTCTGGGCTGGTGGTTTTGCAGGCGGTTCCACGCGTGGCGGCGGCGGCAGCGGCTTCGGTGACGGCTCAGGTGCGGTCGCCACTGGCTCAGGTAGCGCCGGTTTCGGCGGCGGTGGTGTGGCGAGCGGTGCCTGCGGCGCGAGCTGCGGCGGTGACACTGGTTCCGCGGGCGGAGGTGGAGGTGACGATGACGGCGCGGCTGGTGACGGCGCGGCAGACGACGTCCCGGTGCCGCGGCTGGCGCGCGACGATCCCGGTTCAACCCTCGCGGTGGCATCTCTCCTGCGCACCTCGGCCGACAATCGCGACGTGATCTCGAACACACTCGGCGATGCGGGATCGAGAGCGCGAGCGGTATCGAGCGCGCGCGCCGCACCTTCGATGTCGCCGGCCTGGATGCGGCTGCGTGCGTCGCGAATCGCGACGTCAAACCGCGACAGCATGTCCTGAGCGCGATCGCGGATCTCGGTCGCTTCGGGATGTCCTGGTGCGATCGCGAGAATCTCCGCTGCGTAACCGGCAGCGGCCCGGTAGTTCTTCGCATCCCAGCTCGCGCGCGCCAGTTGCAGGCGGTCCGCAACATTGGTCTGAGCCGTCCTCGAGCCCGAATCCACGCCTGGTGGATTTGTTGGAGCACTCGTCGGCGCAGGTGCACTTGTCGCCGGGGGCGCCGGCCAAAACTTGTATGCGAGTGCTCCCAACGCTAAAACCATGATGATAGAAACGACTGCAACGAGCGCGCCGAACGGCAACCCTGTCGGCGCCTTTTCCTGCGGCAGCGATACGGCGCGGTGCGACCGCAACCCGCCTCCGGAGCGCGCATCCGACCCCGACGTCGCTGCTCGCGGCGAGTAACTGGGCTCGATGTCGCGCCGAACGCGTTTCAAGTCGGCGCGCAGGTCAGCAGCCGACTGATAACGAAGCTCGCGATCCTTTTCGAGGCAGTTGTCGATTACCTCCTGGAGTCGCAGCGGCAGCTCTGGATTCCGGCTCATCGCCGGAACCGGCGCTCGATCGAGAATCGCCGCGACGATCGCGGCGGCGGTCTTGCCGGGGAACGGATGTTCGCCGGTTGCAGCTTCGTAAAGCACGACGCCGAGTGAGAAGAGATCGGTGCGCGGATCGAGCAGTTCGCCCGTGACTTGTTCCGGCGACATGTACGCCGTGGTTCCGAGCATGACGCCCGCCGCCGTTGGATCGGGTGAATGCGCCGTGGTGGCGCGGGAAAACTCCGTCGTCGGTGTCACTTTCGCAAGACCGAAGTCGAGAATCTTCACGTGTCCGGTGTCGCTCAGAAAAATATTGCCCGGCTTGATGTCGCGGTGAATGATGCCGTTGGTGTGCGCGATATGCAGCGCATCCGCAACTTCGATCCCGACGTCGAGTACCTGGTGAGTTTTCAGGGGGCCGGTCAGGAGACGCTCGCGAAGGGTCTGGCCCTTCATCATTTCCATGACGATGAACGGCCGCCCGTTATCGTCGCCGATGTCGTAAATCGTGCAGATATGAGGGTGATTCAGCGCCGAGGCAGCGCGCGCCTCAGATCGGAGACGCTGAACGGCCTGAACGTCGTCGGCGAGATCTTGCGACACGAACTTGAGCGCGACTTCGCGTCCAAGCCGCGAATCCTCCGCGCGATACACGACACCCATGCCGCCGGCGCCAAGCTGCCCGGTAATGCGGTAATGCGAAATCGTTCGTCCGACCATCGTGATCCGGCTGCTGGTTATGTCTCGGAAGGCACCATCATACCGTGAGGGACCGCGCGCAAGACGTAAGGAAGTCGTGAAAGCCCCGATCGCGAGGCCGCAGTCGGGATGCTTGCGACGTCGTGTTATAGACTCTCGGCCATGTCACGACACCTTTTGCGCGCAATCGCGGCCGGTTGCACGTTCGCGCTCGTGCCTGGTCTCGTCGTCGGCCAGCGAGGTGCCAGTAATCCGTTCCCGGGCGGTACAAATCCGGACGGATCGCTGCGGCCAGCGGCGCCGCTCACGCGCCTGTTCACACAGGATGCGTATACCGAGTACTCGATTCTCGAGCCGGGCAGCGAGTCGTTCCGCATCCGCTTTCTGCCGGAGGAAACGCGTGTTGGGGCAACCGAACTCCTCAACGCGACGCGCGGCGGGAGCGAGGGATCCGACATCGAGGTCTACGATCCGCGCACTGGCAAACCGCTGCCATTCACTTACGAACAAGACAAAAACGATCCGGATACCCATGCCATCCACGCCAAGCTGCCTATTCCGGTACCTGAAGGCGGCATTGGGCGTGTTCTGATCTACAAGACCTACCGGGACCCACGCACGTACATGATGCACGGCAACGATGTCGTGTGGGTGCGAAGCCTGAGCGGCTATCGGCTTGGCGTGCTTCTGCCGAAAGGGTTCGCGTTTATCTCGTCCAACGTTGCCGCACAGATGTCGACGACCGCAGCTGGTCGATTGAAGCTCGCCTTTGCGAGTCCGAGCGGACAGAGCAATCCCGTGACGATCCACGCGCGCAAGACGACAGCGACGTTCACGCCGACGATTGGCGAGGACATGTTCTTCGACGATGTGAAGACGCTGTACGACCTCGAGCCGCCTGAAACGCATCGGATCAAGGTCGATCAAAGCTACAGCGACTACCGCAAGGGCGCCACGGCGACACTCGATACGCTCACTTACCTGCCCCTCACTGATCTCAAAGTGTTAGACCTCGATACGGCCCGCGCGTTGGCGCCACTGAAATCAGGCGCGGCGACAACGGTCGCCCTCGACGTGCCAATCGCAAATGAGAAGCAGAGCGCGCATCTACGCATTACGGGTACGCTCTCCGACGCGGCGTACACGGTTGAGAGCGGCGACCTCGTGTTTGCTCGGACGCTGAAAGGCTTGCGTAACACCGTGCTGCTGCCAGAGGGATGGGAGGTTTCAGCGCTGTCGCAGTCAGGGACTATCGGCACCTACAACGGGCGGGCGTTCGTGTCGTTGATCAACCTTAACGCGGAAAATCAGTACCTGGTGCGCATCCGTGCGAAACGCCGCTGATCTCGGCGAAACGAGGACTGCGTATCGCCTGCGACTGCTGCCGTCACGGTGCGTTTACCTGCGGCCCGGTCCTTCAAGCGACCGCCGTATTGCGGACGGCGCCTCAGGGAGTGCAGGCATTGGATGCGCAGTCGCGCCGGCGAACTCCGGTGCCGCGGCTGCACGGCGCCGCATCATCCGCAGGCGGGCGTTTTCAATGTAGACGTAGTACACGGGTGTGATGTAGAGCGTCAGCAACTGCGAGACCAGCAAACCGCCGACAACCGCGAGTCCGAGCGGCCGCCGCGATTCGGCGCCCGCGCCCCATCCAAACGCGATCGGCAGCGTCCCGACCAGCGCGCACATGGTCGTCATCATGATTGGGCGGAACCGCACCAGGCACGCCTGGTGAATGGCTTCGAGAGGCGTCTTTCCTTCTTCGCGCTCCGCGACAGCAGCAAAGTCCACCATCATGATGCCGTTCTTTTTGACCAGACCGACGAGCATGATCACGCCCACAAAGGCGTACAAACTGAGCTCGCTCTTGAACAGCATCAGGGTCAGCAGTGCTCCAAAGCCTGCGGACGGGAGGCCCGAAAGAATGACGAGCGGTTGCGTAAAGCTCTCGTAGAGGATGCCGAGCACCAGGTAAATCACGACGATCGCCATCATGAGAATGAGGCCGAGGCCGCGCAGCGAATCCTGGAACGCCTGCGCCGCGCCCTGGAAGCGCGTTGACACAGTTGCCGGCAGCGTTTCGGCCGCAACCGATTGAATCTGCGAAACGGCGTCGCCGAGCGCGTATCCCGGCTGCAGGTTGAACGAAATGGTGACCGATGGGAGCTGACCGGTGTGGCTCACGCTCAATGGGCCCGCCGTCGTTCTCACCTTCGCCACCGTATTCACCGGCACGAGCTTGCCGCTGCTCGAGCTGCTCGAGCGTACGTACAACATCGACAACGCCGCCGGATCGCGCTGGAACTCGGGCGCGACGCCCATGATCACTTGATACTGGTTGTTGGGCGCGTAGATCTGGGACACTTGTCGCGTGCCATAGGCGTTGTAGAGCGCGGTCTCCACTTGATTGACGGTCAAGCCGAGTGCGGAGATCTTGTCGCGGTCCATGTCGATCTGAATCTGCGGGTTGTTGAGACGCAGATCGCTATTCACATCCTCGATGCCGGGCAGCGCCCGAATCTTGTCCTCGAGTAGGGGCGCCGCGCGATAGAGCTCCACGGTGTCCGTGTCCTGGAGCGTGAACTGATAGGTACTGCGCGGACCCTGTTGGCCGCCGAGATTGATCGGTGGCTGGTTGACCATGAACACGCGCACGCCGGGCACTTGCGCCAGCTTTGGGCGAAGACTCGCGATGATTTGATCGACGGAGCGCGTGCGCTCGTTTCGCGGCTTCAAGTCAACCGCGATTCGTCCCTGATTCAAACCGCCGCCGCCCCCGCCACCGCCACCACCTCCCACGTTGCTGCTGAACCCCGCGATATCAGGATCCTTCGCGACGATCTCGGCCACTTCCGCCTGGTGACGCATCATCTCCTCGAAGCCGATCCCTTGAATCCCTTCGACCGTGATGACAAAGCGGCCCTGGTCTTCGCTCGGCAGGAATCCTTTTGGAATGCGGGTAAAGAGATACGCCGATCCGCCCACCAACAGCAGCGATGCCGCCATGGTGACGAAGCGGTGCTTGAGGCTGAGCTGAAGCGACCAGTCGTACGCGCCTAGCCAGCGATCAAATACGCGTTCGGTCAGGTTGTAGAGCGAACCATGGCGTTGGCTCTGCGGCGGCTTCAGGAAGCGGCTGCACAACATCGGCGTCAGGCTGATCGAGATGAAACCCGACACGATGATCGCCACACCAATCGTGACGGCAAACTCGTTCAGGAGCCGTCCAACGAGGCCGCCCATGAAGAGAACAGGGATGAAGATCGCGACGAGCGAAACCGTCATGGCGACGATGGTGAAGGCCACTTCCTTCGACCCGTCGAACGACGCCCGCATGGGCGTCTTCCCCATCTCCATGTGGCGGACAATGTTTTCCAGCATGACGATGGTGTTGTCCACGACGAAGCCGATGCTCAACGTCAGCGCCATCAACGACAAGTTGTCGAGGCTGAAGTTGAACATATACATCACCGCAAATGTCGCGACGATGGTGACCGGCAGCGTCAAGCTGGAAATGATCGTTGCAGTCACGCTGCGCAGGAAGATGAAGATGACCGCGACGACCAGAACGAACGTGAGATAGAGCGTCACCTTAACGTCGTGCACCGACTCTCGAATGGAGACCGAGCGGTCGGTTCGGACATCGAGGGTCACCGACGGCGGCAGTTGTTCGCGGAATGTCGGCAGCAACTCCTTGATGGAATCGACCATCGCTACCACGTTCGTTCCCGGCTGCTTCAGAATCGAAAGGTTGATGTTGCGCAGCCCGCGGAAGAAGTTTGCCGACTTGTCCTGCTCGATGCCGTCGTAAACCCGTGCCACCTCGTTGAGCCGCACCGGATTGCCGCCGCGATAGGCGATCACGAGCGGGGCGTACATCGACGCCTTCGTCAACTGCCCGTTCGCGAGCACCGTGAAGGCGCGGTCGGGACCGTACATCGTCCCGGTGGGCAGATTGACGTTGGCGCTCTGAATCGCCGACGCGACTTCATCGATGCCGATACCGCGTGCCGACAGTTTGCGTGGATCGATGTCCACCCGTACGGCATACTTCGCGGCGCCAAAAAGCTGCACTTGTGCGACGCCGCTCACCATCGAGATGCGCTGCGCGATCGTCTCGGCGTATTCGTTGACCGTGGAGAGCGGAAGCGTGGCCGAGCGCAACGACAGGAAGATGACCGGCTGATCGCCCGGATTCACCTTCTGGTAGGACGGCGGCGCCGGCATCTGCGGCGGAAGCTGACGCGCGGCCCGCGCGATCATCGCCTGCACGTCCTGCGCCGCCGCATCGATGTTGCGATTGAGATCGAACTGCAGTGTGATGTTCGTGCTGCCTTGCGAGCTGGTCGAGTTGACCGAGCTCAGTCCGGCGATGGTCGCGAACTGTTTCTCGAGCGGCAGCGCCACCGCGGAGGCCATCGTCTCCGGGCTCGCACCGGGCAAACTGGCGTTGACCTGAATCGTGGGAAAGTCGACGGTGGGCAGGTCGCTCACCGGCAGCAGCCGGTAGGACATCACGCCGAACACGGCGATGCCCAACATGATGAGCGTCGTCGTGATCGGCCGCTTGATGAAGAGCTCGGCGAAATTCATGATCCCGCCTTGGCGCCGCCCGCGTCGCGCACGTTGACGCGGCTACCCGGCACCAACCGCAGATGGCCATCGGTGACGACCGTGTCACCTGCGATGACCCCGTCCTTGATCAGCGTCTCGGTGCCCGCGACGCGCGCAACAGTCACCGGCCGCAACTCCACTGTCTGATCGGCTTTGACAACGAAAACGTAGAAGCCGTCGGGGCCCGTCTGCACCGCGATGGTTGGCACGACAATCGCCTCAGATTCGGTCGTCAAGCGAACAACGACGTTGACGAACTGGCCGGGCCATAGCCATCGATCCTGGTTGGGAAAGGTCGCCTTGATCTTGATCGTCCCCGTGGTCTGGTCAACGGCGTTGTCCACAAACGTGATACGACCGGTGGCGGCAGAACCCTCTCCGTTCTCGGCGTGCGCGGGGCGCGCATCGACACGCAGCGAGCCTTGCGCCATGTAGCGGCGCAACTCGGCCAACGACGCTTCAGGGAACGCAAATGAGACGTAGATCGGCGTGACTTGATTGATGGTGACGAGCGGATCCTGATCGTTGGCGCGCACCAGGTTCCCGGCGGTGACCATCAGCGCGCCCGTTCGCCCGCTGATCGGGGCGCGAATCGTTGCGTACTGCAGCTGCACCTTCGCGTTCTCGACCGCAGCCCGGTCGGCGGCGAGCGTCGCCTCGAGCGCCGCCACCGTCGTGCGCGCGGTGTCGCGCTGTTCGCGCGCGACAATGCCTCGCTCCACCAATTGCTCATAGCGCTCGACGATCACTTTTGCATTTGCCGCTTGCGCGGTATCGCGTTCTAGGTTTGCGGTCGCCTGCTGCAGTGCCGCTTCGAGCGGTCGCCGATCGAGCGTGAACAACTCCTGCCCGGCCTCGACTTCGTCACCTTGCCTGAAGTGGACCGACGTGAGCTCGCCAGTTATCTGTGCGCGGACCGCCACTGTCGAATACGCCTCGACAGCGCCAATCACGCTTACTTCGAGCGGCATTGCCTTACGAACCGCGGCGGCCGCTGTGACAGGCACCGCAGGCGCGGACTCCGCCTGCTGACTCTGGCGCGCCTGGCTGTCCGAGCAGGCTGCCACCGTCACAGTCGTGACCCATATCAAATTGAGAACGAGACCACGAGCGAAACGCATCACGAAAGTCCTGAAATTGCTGGAAACTGAGAGCAATTAGACCACAACGCCCGCGCAGCCGTTGTAACAGGATGTACGTTTTTCGGGCGGGCAGGCTGTCACCCACATCTCACCGAACCGTCACCTCTCTCTGAAGACTTGGCACGGCTAAACGGCCCATCCTCGCCGGCGTGGAGGACCGCCGGTGAAGGTCAAATTCATCCTGCCCGCTCTGATGGAAGCCACGAGCCCGCTGTGGCGCCCGATTAAGTACTCCCTGTTTCCGCCGCTTGGCCTCGCCACACTCGCCGGGTACCTGGACGATAGCGATGAGGCTGAAATCCAGGACGAACATGTCGAGCCGCTTCAATTGGATGACCGGCCGGATCTCGTCGTGATCCAGGTCTACATCACATCGGCATACCGCGCATATCGCATCGCTGAGCAGTATCGGCGCCGGGGTGTGCACGTCGCTCTGGGCGGCCTTCACGTCACATCCTGTCCGGAAGAGGCGGCGGCGCACGCCGACACGATCTTTCTAGGTCCTGGTGAAGACACCTGGCCCCGATTTCTGGCCGACTTCCGTCGTCGTTGCCCCGAGCCGGTATACAGGTCACAGACGCGCACCCTCGCCCGGGTCCCCCCGATTCGGCGGGATCTGATCAAGCGGCGGCTCTACCTCGTACCCAACTCGATCGTGGTGTCGCGCGGATGTCCGCACGTCTGCGACTTCTGTTACAAGGAGGCGTTTTTCGAAGGCGGGCGCTCGTTCTACACACAATCGGTTGACGCGGCGCTCGCCGAGATCGACCGGCTGCCCGGTAAGCACCTGTATTTCCTGGACGACCATCTGTTCGGCGATCGCCGTTTTGCAACCGCATTGTTCGAAGGTCTGCGCGGCATGGGACGATTGTGGCAGGCCGCAGGGACGGTCAATGCCGTGCTCCTGCCGGAACTGCTCGAACGGGCCGTGGCGGCCGGCCTGCGCAGCCTCTTCGTGGGATTCGAAACGCTGTCGACGGCCAACCTCGTCGAGCAACGGAAGTTTCAGAACCTTCGACGCGATTACGCGCAAGCGATTCGCCGCCTTCACGATCTTGGCGTGATGATCAACGGAAGCTTCGTCTTCGGCATGGATGCCGATGACTCGACTGTTTTCGATCGCACAGTCGAGTGGGCGATCGAACACGGGATCGAGACCGCGACGTTTCACATCCTCACGCCGTATCCGGGCACCGCATTGCATCAGCGACTCGCGAGCCAAGGCCGCATCTTCGTTCACGACTGGGATCTCTACGACACGCGGCATGCCGTCTTTCAGCCGGCTCGCATGTCACCGCAGGAACTCGAACGCGGATATTGGCGCGCCTATCGCACCTTCTATCGCTGGGGATCGATCTGGCGCGGCGCGACGGCCCACGGCGACGTGCTTTCGGGGCTGAGGCATGCCACGTACGCGGCCGGATGGAAGAAGTTCGAGCCGCTCTGGGATCTCGTCATCCGTGCGAAGCGGGCGGGGATGATGCTGCCGGTGCTCGAGACTATCCTCGGCGAGTTCGGAAGGCGTTCAAACGCCAGCCTCGCGACTCGCGATCACGACGCCAACGCCTTTGTTACGTAGGCGAGGCATGTCTTCACCTCGTCGACTGCGCCTCTCGCCCCTTTGTATTCGTATTCGATATAGGCGCGGATTGGCGAGCGCCGTGCCTTCAGCCAGGCCAGGGTCTCGCGGATCGGCGTATCTCCCTCGCCCCACGTCACGTTGTCACCCTGGTGTCTCTTTCGGTCCTTGATGTGAAGGTTCGTGATCCGATCGTGATGCGCCTCGATGAACGCCAGCGCATCGAAGTCCGCGGCCGTGAAGTGCCCGATGTCGAGGTTCACGCGGAACAACGGCGACATGGCGAGCGCAGTAGTGAAGCTGACGGGCGTTGCGAACTCGTTCGGGTCGTCGACACGCGAGTGATTGTGCATCGCGACCGGTATGCGATGTTTTGCAGCAAACGGCACAAGCCGCTTCGCGACCGCCAAGGTTGTCGACGCGGTGATCACCTCCGCCCCGAGCGCGCGCGCGTGCTCGAACCCGCGATCGATTTCGTCGTCGCTGAACGAATCGTTGAAGCTCAAGTTATAGGCAAAGATGGTGATGCCCGCCGCGTCAAACTTTTTCCTGATGTCGGCGAAATGGCCGACTGGCGTCGATACGCGCCACTCACGCAGAGACTGACGCGCTTGCTCGCGCGCTTCAGCGGTTGTGGCCGTTGACGCGGGCTCGATCTGCGGCGACCACAACTCGCATTCGTCGAGTCCGCACGTCTTCATGGCCGCGATGATCGCGTCCACGGCATCGCCGCCGGCGGGACGCGCCAGTTCCCGAAAACTGTAGGTCTGCACGCCCACGTGGACGCCGTTGATCAGCGACGCATGTACCCAGCGGCCAGTCAATGCCGGCAGAATCAAACCCGCCGCGGCTGTTCGCGAGAATTGCCGTCGAGAAACCATCTCATCCTTCCTTGCTCCGTCATCTCGAGTTCCGACGGGCCACGCGTACGAGCGGCTTCGCGAGCAATCGATTGATCGATTTTGTCACGAAACTGCCGACGAGATAGCCGACGGCGTAAGTGGTCATGTTGGCTCTCATGATGGCACGCGCGCAAACCGGCAGGCGCATATTTTGCCACGCTCAGCTTGGTACCAGCGGGCGAGATGCCGAACAATGAGGAGAGATTGAAGGAGGGCGTCATGGCTGTCGAGCACGGAACCATTGCATGGAAGCGTGATATCAACGACGCGCTGAACCAGGCGCGGCAATTACAACGCGGTGCGCTGCTCGACTTCAGCGCGGCGCCAATGTGAGCGGGGTGTGCTCGGCTGGATGCCGAGGTGTATACGAATCCGCACGTCGTCGAATTCATCGACCAGAATTTCGTGCCTGTTCGGGTGCACGTCCGCGAACAGCAGGAGGAATTCGAGCGGCTGGGCAGCCGCTACGGTGTGCAATGGACCCCCACGATCCTCGTGCTCGATCAGAACGGCGAGGAGCGCCATCGCATCGAAGGATTCCTTCCGGCCGACGACCTGCTGCCCCAGCTCCAGCTCGGACTCGGCAAAGTGGCGTTGGCGCAGGGGAATTTCGCCGAAGCGGAACGGCGTTTTCGAATGGTGCTCGACGCGTACCCGAATTCCGATGCCGCACCCGAAGCGCTTTATTGGGCCGGTGTGTCGCGTTACAAAGCGACCAACAATCCTGCGGCCCTGATAGACACGGCACGCACATTCATGGAGCGGTATCGCGACACGCCGTGGGCGAAGAAAGCGTCGGTCTGGGAGGCAACGTAGGTGCCGGACCCGAGCGCGGCTTTCGATGCGGTTGCGCCGGTGGTGACGTTGGCGCTACTCGTTGATCTCTCGAGCTTGGAACTCAAGTTTCAATCACGCGATCGTTGAATTCAAATTCGACGCAACACGCGAGTGGCGATCTCGTGCCTGCGCGCTGCATACGTCGGTGATGCCCTCGTGCGAGCGGCCGCGAGCTCCAGCCGCGGGCCGGCGTAGCGCAGTTCGTTCAACGCTTCGGGCAAGTCCATCTCGTTCAGAGCAAGTACCGTGTACCAAAAAGGAAATTTGCGCCACTGCCCTTCTCCGTCGCGCATCAAGCGAAGGTGCGCGACGCCTCTGCGGAGTCGTTCTTCCTGACGATCCAACCCACCGGCGAGCAAGTTCCGCCATAAGCCAACGCTGCACTTGCCGCAGCAGTAGAGACCAGGGTTCGTGTATCGCGGGTCAAGCGCGGCCCGCTCCAGGCAACGCATGAGTCCGGCAGTCGCGTGACTGAGTGCCGCCTCGACCGCGCCGTCACGCACGCAGAGAAACCGCAACACGCGAGAGGCTTCCTCGCCCAGGATGTGGCGCGCAGACGCCGACATGATGCGCTCGCCAGTGAACAGGACGATGCCTTTTGTGCGCTCGCTGGCGAATCCTGCGAACGTATCGCCGTAAGCGCCAAGCAAGCCTTGACGCGCAGCAATCCAGCGTGCCGCTTTCTTGCGACTGTCAGCTGAAAGCGGCCGCCGATGAAAAGCCGCTGCGTTGATGGCATCGACGGTTTCGGACAGGCTGGTCGCGTTAATCAGCACCATCGGCTCCAGTCTCCAAGAGTAGCCAACCGGCGGATTATGCCACCGCGCGCGCGCAAATCAGAATCCGGCAGCCGGCGGCTTCGCCGCAGCGAGCGGCGCGAATTCGTAGATCCCGCCGTCGGCCATCAGCGACAGAAAAAGATGGCCGTCCTTGATCACGTACGACCGAATGCTGCCCCACTGCTTCACGATCTGATCATGGAGAGATCCGGGCGGGCATGCGGCCCGCGTGAGGGCCAGTGGTCCAAACTGCAGCTGATTCGTGCCGCTCGATTTCCAGGTGCCGCGTCCACGGTTACAGTCGACGCGCGCGGTCAGCTGCCCGCCGGCGTCGAACGCGATGGTGTATTTCGATCCATCGTCCGGCGTCAGCGTCGTGTCGTCACCTCCCTGGAACCTGACGAGTTGCCATGACGTGCCTTCCAGTTCGGTTGACGCCGGCGGCAACGCCGCCGCACGGCCGGCCAAAGCCGCCACCCGCTTGCCACGTGCGTCCAGCAATTCCAGACGATCGCCCACAATTGTGAATCGCGCGGCGCTGGCGAGCGCATCGCGAAACGCACGCTCAGTTCCTACGGCGTTCTGGCACGTCATCTGAGTGCTGGCGTCCTGGCCGATCTTGATGCCGTCGCCTTTCAGCTCGTAGCTGCCGATGATTCGATTGCATCCGTCAGAGCCCGCGAGGCGGCCTCCTTCAAGGATCACGTGCGCCTCGCGATTCGGCTCCTGGGCCGGCGTCGGCTTTCCGGCGAGCTCGATCACTTTCCAATACGTTCCTTCGAGCGGCCTGGCGGCAGATTTAGGGACGTTCTGACCCACCGCCGCTCTGCGCAACATCACAGCGACTTCCGCCGGGTTGCCTCGGATAATCACCCAAGTCGCAGTGTCGGTCGTGAATAGCATCAGCCCGAAGCACATTGCCGGCACCACACGTGCGAGCGTCCTGGTGCGGATGCCGATCGTGCGTGACATATGTAACTCCTCCCGGCGAGCGTGTCGTCGCGACCGAGCGGGACCGACGCGATGCGATCGGCAGACCTAGTGGTGGGAGGTCCGTCTGATTCCCGACCGGATATTCTGACCCGAAAACAGTTCGCGGCCTACATCCCAAATTTCGGCTCACCTCCTTGCTGCCCAAGACGTGGCCGAGGAATGCAGTTTCCATCGGCAACCGTGCCCAGACTGGTCAGCGCGCGATTCAACGTGTTCGTGTTCGATCAGCGAGTGGTGGCGGCGAATTTCGTGCAGCACTAGGCGCTTATCGGGCTGCCTCTTTCGCCGCAATTGCGCCGATGTAGGCGGCAAAGTCCTGATCTTCGCCCTCCAGCAGTTGCGGCAGCATGGCCCGAAAGTCAGCGCGGCGGCACCACTCGCGCATGTAATCATCCCAAGAGTGCCAGCGTCGGCGCTGGTTTTCGGTCATCTCCAGATCGAACACCAGAAGGTACGCACGCTCGAACAGCGAGATCAGCATCTCGAATACCACCTGCCGGCGTTCCTGCTGCTCATCGTTGAGCCGAGGCGCGGCGGCTTTCGATCGCAATTGCAGATCTGGATTGGCCATCACGAGCTTGAGAAAATCAACGTAGGCGTCAGACAACAACTGATACGTCTCTTCGTCCTCGTTTTCGCGCTCCTTACGCTGCTCCTGCCAGAACGTGAAGATCGCGAGCGGCAGGCCGATGACGGTGACAATGTAACTGAGTAATTCCCAGAGCTCCAAACCTGTCATGATGTGCTCTCCCCCAACGTGGAATGCGCGATGGAAGTCTCCTCTATCGGTATCACAACCTTTCACAGGCAGATGACGAGATGTGGGTACTGTTCGGAATCGGCGGTGCTCTGGCAGCGGTGGTGACACTCACCGTGTTGACACGGGTGGTGAGAGGCCGGTCGAAAAAGATTGACGTGGGATCGGTCAGCGACGCCTGGCTCGCGGAACAGAATCGAAAGACCGATTAAGCCGGCAACACGATTCGCTTCAGCACGGCGATCTGTCCCGCGTGGTATGCGTGATGCTGCGCGAGCCCGTGAAGCAGGACGTAAAAGCTCACGCCGGAACCGGCGGGGCGGTTGCGGGCTTCCACGGGCGGCGCATGAAGTGTGGCATCGGAGAGCGTTGCGATCCTTTGCAGCAATCGACGATGCGCCTCGCCGAGCGCCGCCACGTCGCGTGTCCAGTCCTCGTCGCTCGAACCCGAGGGCGGCGGCCAATCACCTTCCAGCGGCTCTGCAGGCGCATGTCCGTCGACACGACGATGGACCTCGTTGGTCCACGCCGTCATATGACGCACGATCTCCCATATCGAATGCACATTCGCGGGCGGTTTCACCGCGGCCATTCTGGCGCTGACATCGCGCAGAATGGCGGTGGCGGAGTTGCCGTGCCACGGATCGCCGTCGATTGCGCGCGTGAGTTCGTCAACGATGCGGCTGGCTTCACTCATGGGTCGCTCATTGCCGCTCGTAAAACGGCGGAGGTGTGATCCCGAGCGCTCGCAAGTACACATATCCCTGCCCTCGGTGATGAACTTCGTTGTCGATCACATAGAGCAGCAGATCGTAGACTTCGATCACACGGCGCGTCAGGCGGCGATGGCCTTGCCAGTGTTCCAGCAGCGCAGCAGCTGGGATGGCGGTTGCCTGAGAGAGGGTTTCGGATGTCATAGCGCTACTCTAATTCGCGATTCATGTCACCTTCTGTCATGTTTGAAAACCGCATGGGCTGACCGCGCATCATATTGCGGCCGCGGGTTGAGTGCCTGCGCTCTTCCCCTCAGGCAGCTGGACTTGGTACGCGCTGCATATACTCCTTGCATGAAGCTCGTCGCTCTCGTGAACACGACACAGCGCGTGACCGAGACCAGCTCGCGGCTGCGCAAGATCGACGCCCTCGCAGACCTCCTGCGGCGACTCGCACCCGATGAAACAGAGATCGCCGTCGCTTTCCTTTCGGGTTCCACTCGTCAAGGACGCATCGGCATCGGCGGGTCGCTCATCCGCGCGTCATACCCGGGCAGTGCGGCCGAAACCGCTGCACTTGAACTCCGCGAGGTCGACGCGGCATTCGGCGCGATGGCGACCATTGCAGGTCCCGGATCGTCGCGCGACAAAACACAGGCACTTCGCTCGCTCCTCACGCGCGCGACGCGAGAGGAGCAGGATTTCGTGGTTCGCCTCCTCTTCGGCGAACTGCGCCAGGGTGCCCTCGAAGGCGTGTTGCTCGACGCCGTTGCTCGGGCGTCGGGAATCAGGAGCGCTACGATCAGACGCGCCGCGATGATGGCGGGCGACCTTGGCGCCGTCGCCCGCGCAGCGCTCGAGCATGGCGAGGCGGGACTCAGCGCGTTCTCGGTACGTCTCTTCCAACCCGTACAGCCGATGCTCGCTGATACCGCCGGGACCATCACTGCCGCACTTCAGTCACTCGGCGACGCGGCGCTTGAGTTCAAGATGGACGGTGCACGAATCCAGGTTCACAAGTCGGGGGACGATGTACGGGTGTTCACGCGCAACCTGCGCGATGTGACGCCGGCCGCCCCGGAGATCGTCGCGTCCGTACAAGCGCTGCCGGCGCGTGAGCTGATTCTCGACGGCGAGGTCATTGCACTCGCCAATGATCAGTCGCCGCATCCTTTCCAGGTCACGATGCGACGCTTCGGGAGGAGGCTAGACGTCGAGAAGCTTCGCCGCGAGCTGCCGCTTTCAGCGTTCTTCTTTGACTGCCTCTACTACGACGGGCAGCCGCTGATCGACGAACCGCAAGCGCGGCGTTTCGCCGCTCTCACAGATTCGGTAGCACCGGCACTCGTCATCCCGCATACCGTCGTCAGCACGGCGGATGATGCCGATGCGTTCCTGCGCAGCGCGCTCGATCGCGGGCATGAAGGCATCATGGCCAAGTCGCTCAACGCGGGCTATGCGGCGGGAAGGCGTGGCGCGTCCTGGCTGAAGCTCAAAGTCGCGCGCACGCTCGACCTCGTGGTGTTGGCTGCCGAATGGGGTCATGGTCGCCGCTCTGGATGGCTGAGCAATCTGCATTTGGGTGCGCGCGATCCCAAACACAATAGCTTCGTCATGCTCGGAAAGACGTTCAAGGGACTGACCGACGACCTGCTCAAGTGGCAGACGCAGAAGCTGCTCGAGCTCGAAATGACGCGTGATGACTACACGGTATACGTAAAGCCTGAGCTCGTCGTCGAGATCGCGTTCAACGACGTGCAAGCGAGCCCTGTTTACCCGGGCGGCCTGGCGCTGCGCTTTGCTCGCGTCAAACGATATCGCACCGATAAGACAGCAGCGGAAACCGATACGCTCGAGACGGTTCAGCGCATTCATCAAGGCAGCGCGCCTGTGCGCTGAAACGACACTCCATCAGCTACATCATTGTCAGCGCGATTGTGAGTAGTGCCGCCGCGAGAAGTCCTGCCACGGTTCGTACGTGGTTCCATGCCGTCCAGCTGACGACGTAGTCACTCCATACGCGAGCGCTATCCGGCGCGGCGGGATCGACAGCTGCCAGTACGTTGTTGCGTGGCACGTTAAAGACGATGGTTACCAGAATGACTCCGACGCTATAAACGATGCCGCCAGAGAGTAGATAAACGGCGGTTGGTCGTTGCCAGTCGAGCAACGTAACGATGCCTAAGACCAGACACGCGGCCGCCGTTCCAAAAAGCGTGGTCATGAACAGCGGCGTGACGGCGAGCACGTTGATTGATTGCATGGCGGCAATCCCTTGTTCCGGCGGAAGACGAGCCAGGGCCCTCATGACGAACGCCGAAAACGCGAAGAAGACGCCGGCCATCAGGCCGCAGCCAAGCGCGGTGCAGAACGTCACGATCAGGAGGAAGTTCTCAATCAAAAGTAGAACTTCAACACCAGCTCGATTACCCGCGGAGAGCTGATTGTGTTGGTGATGGTGCCAAATGAATCTGGCACGGAGATGTCCCGGGCCGGCGCACCAAAGCTCGGGTGATTGAGTGCGTTGAACGCCTCGACTCTGACCTCGGCGTAACGCGAGCTTCCCATGTCGATGCGCTTCGAGAACATGAGATCGAGGTTGGTGTATCCAGGCCCTCGCGCAACGCCGACCGGGCAATTCCCGAACGTCCCGAGCGGTACAGCCTGAAACGCATTGATGTCGAGCCACTTGTCGATCGACTGATCTGCAGGAACGGGATCGCCCACGCAGTTCGGCCGCTCCGATCCTCGTTCTCCTTGAAGCGATCGATTACGACTGTCGATCACTGTCACAGGCAGTCCAGATCGTGTCTGGAATATGCCGCTCACTCTCCAACCACCAGCGAGAGCATTCACCCAGCGCGACGAGGACGCGGACTTCCCGAACGGCAATTCGTAGGTGGCCGACAGAATGAGATTGTGGCGAACGTCGTGGAAGGCCGGTCCCCACTCCGCCTCAGGGTCATACGTGTTCTGCCAGTAGGCTCCTTCGGTGCCGCTCATGACGCCTTGTAATCCCGTGCCGCCGAAGACGCCGTAGAAGCCGCGATTGTTCGTGCGGGTCTTCCCGAGTGTGTAGGACGCCAGGAACTCAACGCCGTTCGATGTCCGTTGCCGCACGCTGGCTTGCATGGAGTGATATCGACTTCCCGACCGTGCCGCTGTCGTTGCGATCGTCGTGATGAGCGGCTGCGCCGCGAAGAGTGGCCGACGAGTGTTCTTCGGCGCCCATGTCGAGGGATCACCGACGCCCGGCAATGCCTGGTTGCCTTCGACCGGCGTAACCAGGTGGCTTGCATGGTGGCCGACGTAGCCCACCTGCGCCGACATGGCAGACGTCAAACGATATTCCACGAACGCGTTCCACTGCTGCGAGAACTGCGGGCGGAGGTTGGGATCGTACGCGCGCACGTTCCCGCTGGGAATCGTGCCGGGCACCAACTCCGCAAAACCCGTTCGAATCGTGCCCGGCCCGGTGGTCGCGTCATAGGCGACGGCCGACTCGAAGAAAAACGGCGGGTTGAGCGGGAGTCTCAGGTTCGCGCCGGTGCCTTCCATAAACTGGGTGATGCCGTAACCGCCGCGGAACACAAGGCGTTCTGTTGCGGTCCAGGCCGCTCCCAGGCGCGGCTCCCACCCGTTGTAATACGGCTTATAGAGCGCACGCTCTTCGATGCTGCCGTCCTGCGCGAAGATCTGACGTCCGGTCGCGAGATCGAAGTTCGATTGCCGATTGTTCTCCTCGACCAGCGGCGACGTGTAGGCCCAGCGCAGGCCCAAGTTCAGCGTGACGTTTCGCAGCACCTTGAAGTCGTCCTGCGCGAAGAGTGAAATCCGGTTCTGCAAATGCGTCCACGGATCGTCGGGATCGCCGCCGCCCCTGCCCTTGCTCGACACCATGTCGAGAAGAAAGTCCGAGAACGCAAAGCCCGTGAACGCGCCGTTGAAGTTGATGAACCCGAGTAAGCCATTGTTTCCCGCGTAAAAGCGGCGCTGGTTGTAATGAAGAAACTGCCCTCCGAACTTGAGTGAATGCCGGCCACGGACCCAGGTTGCCTTCTCGTTGATTTGGTACGTCTTGGCGAGGGTGTCCGAATCGGTGGCGATCGCTCCCGGTGACGTGAGGTTGCTGCCCCACCCGATCGAGCTCAAGCCCGCGATGGGTTGTCCGCCGGCGATTCCATAGAGCGCATTGGCCGAACCAATCCCTGCCCAATCGAGCGTCTCGGCGATCACAGTTGTACTGCTGAAGCCTGCAAGCAGCTCGTTGATCAGCGCCGACCCGAACACGCGATTCCAGTTGAACGCCACATTGTGGAACGGCTGGTCATTTCGCGTCGTGAGGAACAGCGGGAACGGCTGCTTGTCGCGGCGGTCTTCGTACTGAGCAAATGAGTAACGGCCGAAGAACTTGTTGTCGGTTGACGCGCTCCAATCCACGCGCACGTCGCCCTGATGCGCGCGTATTTCGAGGAGTGTTTCACCGACGTAGTTGCCAATGATGCCCCCGGGCACGGCGCGGTTGGGCAACGGGTAATTGGTGGTGTCGTTCAAGATCGCGCGCGCCGTGGCGCTGAACCGATCGATGGGAATTTGGTTGCCGGAAAACGGCAGCCCCGTTCGCGGATCGCGGATCTGAGCGCTCACATCGGAAAGATCACCGCGACGCCAAGCCTCTGGCGCGACCGAAGCGGTCAGGAAACCCGGTGCGTCCTGACGTGATCCCTGGTAGTCGGCAAAGAAGAACACGGAGTTTCTCACGATCGGGCCGCCAACGGTGCCGCCGTAAATGTGCTGTTTCCGCTCCTGCTTCGGCGCTGAAGAACGATTGTTTTCCCACGTGTTCGCGTCGAAGTCGCTGTTCCTATAGAACTCGAACACGTTGCCATGGAATTCGTTCGCGCCGGATTTGATCACGCTGTTGACCACGGCGCCGCCGACGTTGCCAACGTCAGCCGAGTAGTTGTTGGTCTCGACGCTGATTTCGGCGAGCGCGTCGGGAATCGGTTGGTAGGCCACGCGGTTGTCGATCGTCTCGTTCACGTCGAGGCCGTCGACGGTGAAGTTGTTGGTCTGCTCGCGGTTTCCGTTCACGAACGGACGGTTCATGTTGACGCTGCCGATGTTGGTAAAGCCCCTCGGGTTGTATGTGACTGTTCCCGGAAGAAGGAGCGTGAATTGCCCTGTGTTGCGGCCGTTGAGCGGCAACGAGACGACGGTGTTGCCGGACACCACCTCACCCACGCCCGAGGTTTCGGTCTGCAGAATCGGCGCAGCGCCGCTCACTTCTACGGTCTCAGCGATCGCGCCGACAGACATCTTGAAGTCGAGGCGCGCAACCTGCCTGGCCTCGAGCGCGAGCGGCGCGGTGGTGGCCGTGCGGAATCCGGAGAGCTCGGCCTTGATGACATACGTCCCCACCGTCAGAGGCGTGATGGTGTAGTTGCCGGCGTCGTTCGTCACGGCAACCTGTTCGACGTTGGTCGCCTGGTTTGTCGCTGTGACCGTGGCGCCCGGCACCGCGGCGCCCGTGTCGTCCACGACGAGTCCAGTGATGGATGCCGTTCCAGTCTGGGCGTGGGCCGCGGCTGCGACCATTAGCAAAAAACCTAGCAAAGCAATCTCGATCCGACGACGACTTGACAGCATGACCAGACCCTCCGTGGCTACGAGAACGGCAAGACGCGATGTTAGTCCAGCTTCGTGCTCTGAAGCTGGCGGTCACTTGCACGGTTACATAGCTCTGCGGTGGTGATGGGGAACGCGGAGAGATTTGGACTACTTCGATATCGAACTGGGATTAATGATGAGTGGTGCGGTCTGCTCAACCTGGTCGTCGCCGGCGCGTCGGGGGTGCTGATTCCAATCGCGCTGCACGAAATCGGCCGCAATCCTGCACATGGATCGAGCGTGCTGGTCACGTTCATGACCGATGCCATGGGATTTTTTCTGCTCCTCGGCCTTGCGAGCTGGTTCCTGATCTGAAACGAAGGTTTCGGCGAGGGTCGAGTAGTGGAGTGTCGCGCCGCGAGCGGCGGCTGCGCCGGAGAGGCTGGAGTGGGCGGCGGATCTCGATAATGCACTGTGTCATCCGTGCCATGATTGGTCGCGGAGGGGGTGAAACGAGGACACCGCGTAAATTCAACACACACGCCGCAGGTGCGATCACGCCAAATGGTCGAGTTTTCGCGCGTCCTGTCTGGCACACCCATTGGATTCGTTTTGGACCGCTTCAGTTCGTGTCGTGCGCCGGCTGTTGTCGTTGCATTGACGTCCACGCTCTGGTTATGAAGGTGACGTCATCGATTCGTCGATTTGCGACGTTGGTCGTATTGCTCCTTGTCGCGGCGCCATTCGGTGCCGAAGCGCAGCAGTTCGTCTGCCGGCCGATCGTCCGCGGCGACACGGCGTCGGGTCTCGCGTTGCGCATGACTGGAAGCGCCGCGGCTGCGTATAGCGATAGATTTCAAATCAGAGATCCGGCGCAGCGGATGTTCGTGCCGAAATCACGCTACCAGCGCCTCAGCAGAGAGTGGGAAGCGTGCGTGATTCGTGACCAGGTGAACACCCGTGCGATCCCCACGACCCCGGCCGCATTGCCGCGGCAATCATCTGCTCTCCTCTATAACTCGACTGTCGCATGGCCTGCGCCATCGGCGCCGCCGCTCCACGACACGGCGTTGGCATGGAGGGTCGGTCTTGCGGTTTCCTTAGCGCTGTTCGTCTGCTGTGTGGCGCTCACCTACGTCGCGCCACGTCCCGTTCCACCGGACATGCGGCGCACCGGCGACGAGTTCGTCAACGCGTTTGCCCGTCCATTGGTCGATCCCTGGTGCGACGTTCCTCCGATCAAGTCACGGCTGCGATTTGTGCGCCATGCGGACCAGCTCGAGATTTGCATTGCTCCCAACGGCGGCCGCCGGTACCCCAACTTGTCGGATCACAAGAGCAACGTGGAGTACGACGTCGAGCGCGTGGTGCGGCAGATGAGAACGCGCGTGATCGTCTGCGACTGCCTTCGTGCGGAGGGCAAGTGGGTTGTGGTTCCGATTCGTCAGGTGACCTGAAAGACGCAGGTGCGAAGTGAACATCCTTCTTCTCAGTACTGGTGGTGGCGGTGGGAACATCCTGCGCTCGCTCAAGACGCTGTTCGCCAGGGACGTCGCCACTGCGCAAAAGACCGACGCGAGGTACGCAGAGCGTTTGCGACGTGCGATCACCACACGCTTTCTCGACACCAATGAGTTCTCTCTGGCGCAGGTGCCCAGAGAGGAACGCGTCTTGATCGGCGCCGCCACCACGCATCGTCTCGGATCGCGGCACAGCCCCGAGCTGGCGCTGCGCGCGCTGGAAGAAAGCCGCAGCGATGTCGAGCGCCTGATCGCAAAGTACTCCGTCATCGTGATGATCGGCACCGCCGGAAAAGGAACAGGCGCCGGCACGATTTTCCCGCTCGCCGAGATGGCGCGCCGGCAGAACAAGCTGGTGCTGCCGGTGTTCGTCCGGCCGTCGTTCGAGCGGCACGAAGTCGACAAGCGCCGCTACGATCATGCCCTGCACGTTGCCGCGCAATTTGATGCCGCCCGCATCAGGCTGATCGAGATCCTCAACGATCGCGCGTACTCCGACAGCGATCCGCAACCGCAGTCCGTTGTCTGGGAGCGGATGAACCTGCCGATCGCGCGTGGATTGCGTGGACTGCTCTACGTGCTGGGGGATCTGTCGCAAGTCGATCCGTCGGATTTGTCCATCCTGCTCGCCGGACAGGGCCGGATGCGGATCGGGTTTGCCGAAATCAATCCCGCTGACAGCGTCGAGCCGAGCGACGCGGAGATCGCCGAGGCCGTGCGCGGGTGTTGGCACAACGCGTACTACGCATTCAGCAAGCCCGTTGGCACGTCGCTCCTCTGCATACAGGGCGATTGGTCCAATCTCGCCGACGCAAAGATCAAAGGCGGGATCGCCGCGCTCGCCCTCGGTGACGCACCTGGCCGGCCCTACAACCCGCTCTACGCGCGCGCGTTCCAAACACCGAAGCCATGGGGGATCACGGCCCTGTTTACGGAATACACCGGCGTTCACGAACCGCTTGCGCTCGACTGGACGATCAAGACCTCGCCGCCCATGACCCAGACTGAAGCGACGCCGGTGGACGAACCCAGCGCGCAGGTGACTGATGTCGTCACTGAGCCCCCGTCGCGCACAGAACCGCCAGCGAGTGAGTCTGCCGCGGCGCTCGCAGGGGCACCGCCGATATCGCCGGATCGTCGCGTCGCGGCAGATCCGTTGCGGTTCGAGACGGCGTGGGATTTCGCCAAGGCGCTCAACAGGTTGGATCGCGCGGCGCTCGAACTGGCTGCTGGCGAGCCTCCAGGCGACATGCTGCTCGATGGTCTCATCGTCAAGAAGCTGCTCGGCACGTTCTGGTTCCGATCTGTGTTCCCACGTTTGTCCGAAGCGTGGCGCGAGCGTCTGCTCGAAGTAATCAGCGAGAGTATCGAGATCAGGAATCATGCGCTTCGACTGGGACGCCAGTCCGTGCGCCTCAAGGATCTGAGCTACGAACAACTGAAGGAGATCTCCGACAAAACGTTGGTGCGCGGCGAAGCCGGAACCGATCTGCAGTTGCTGGTCGCGATCGGGAGTCTGTGGGGAGACGAGGCGTTCAGCCGGTTACGGTTCGTTGACGTCGTGGCGCCGGACGACTCGTCGCGACTGGCGTCGTTTCTGGGATTCCGTAGTTAGCGAGCGGAAATAGGAACCACAGATTACAGAGCGCGGCGGAGCCGCAACACCAGCGAAGGCGCTGCCGTCGATAAAGCCGATGCTCTGAAACCCGATTCGTGGTGGTGGGGCTTAACCGCGCAGCTTTTTTCAGGTTCCGTCGCTCGTTCGGATGGCGGCTGCTGAATCGGCATCTACGGCGTTGTCCTGCTCGATGAAAAAGTCCTGGATCGTCAAGCGGGTCTCCCTTGGACGCCAATCAATAGAGCGTGAAGGCAAACAGCGTGTCGCCGGCGGCGACCAAGAGGTGTTGTTTGCCGCCCAGCATGTATGTTTGCGGAGCGTTGCTCACTTGTCCAATCGCGGAGTGCCACAAAATGTCGCCGTTGGCCGGATCGTGCGCAACGAGATTGCCCGACACGTCGCCGGCAAACAGCAACCCGCCCGCCGTCGTGAGCAACCCGCTCCCCAGGCCCGTATTGTTCATGGTGCGGTATTTATGCCGCCACACCGTCTTGCCGGTCTTGTAGTCGATCGCGGTCAGAAAACTTCCCATGGTGGCGACGGGCCGCTCGTCCTTGCCGCCGAGGCCGATAGCGCCGCGCGGATTGGTCTCCGATAGGTAATACATCGCGTAGGTTTCCGCGGCATTGACGTAAAAGAGTCGGGTCTCTGGACTGAATGCCGCCGGCGGCCAGTTGGCCGCACCCTGATTCGCGGCCGAGACGAGCGCGCCGGCGATGTGGTGATCCTTTGCAGGATCGCGCACCGGCTGTCCCTTGGCGTTGAGTCCCTTCGCCCAGTTTGCCGACTCCGAGAACTTGCCGGTGGCGATGTGTTCGCCGGTCACGCGATCGACGGTGAAGAAGTAGCCGTTGCGCGCGGCGGTGAGCACGAGTTTGCGCGGCCGGCCATTGATCTCGCCGTCCACGAGAACAGGCGTTTGCGCGGAATCCCAGTCGTGCGTGTCGTGGGGAGAGGTTTGGTAATGCCATGCGATTTTCCCGCTGTCGACGTTGATCGCCACGAGCGCGCAGGTATAGAGATTGTCAAGTCCTTCACCGCGGGGTGCCGACGTATACGCGGGCGTCGGGTTGCCGGAACCGAGGATGTAGAGGCGTGTCTCGGGATCGAATGAGCCGGGAACCCACGGGTGGCCGCCGCCGTGACGCGCGGCATCGAGGCTTTTCCATGTATCGAGCCCCGGATCGCCCGGATTCATCGGCACCATATAAGTTCGCCACTGTTCCTTGCCCGTTTCGGGATCGAACGACATGAGGAAGCCCGGCACATCGAGATCGTTGCCGGTGCCAATGAGCACGTGGTTGTCGATCACCGTTGGCGCGGTCGTCAGGAAGTACTGCTGCTGAAAGCTGACGATCTCCTTGCTGAATCGCTCGCGGCCGGTCGCGATGTCGAGCGACACGAGATAATCGTCGGGCGTGACGAAGAACAAATAGCTGTTCCAGATGCCGACACCGCGATTGCCGATATGCGTGCCGCCGCGCGTCTTCCAGACGTAGTGCCAGATCTCGCGTCCATCCTGCGCGTCGAGCGCCCACACGTTATCCGGCGTGGTCACGTAAAGCACGCCGTTCGCCTGCAGGATTGCGCCTTTGATTTGTGTGTTGCCGCTGTAAAAATCCGGCCCCACACCGCCGACGATGGCGCCAGGACTGTCGCCGTTGGTGAGGCGGCGCGTCCATGCGAGCGTGAGCTTCGTGACGTTGCCTTGATTGATTTGCTTCAGCGAACTGTATCGCTTGCCGCTGTAATCGCCCGAATACACCGGCCACGTGTCGCCGAGCGGCTGGTAAAGCGATGCCGGAGGAATACCCCGGCCGTCGGCGGCCAGCGCTGTGGCTCCGAATACGCACGCGAACAGCCATCGCTTCATGGTCGATCCCTCAGCGAAGCCAAGTACGCGGTGACATTGTGAATGTCAGCGTCTTTGTACTTCGGCAGCAATGCCTTGTGCCCTTCGAGCGGATCCTGGATGTCGACCTTGATGGCGGTGCCGAACGTTCGGAATGAACGACGGGTTCCATCGGCTTCTTTCAAGCTCACGACGAAGTCGTCCATGCCTACAAGGGTGCCGTCCACTTTCTCGCCGCTCGGCAGCGTGACGGACACCTTCACCGCAGGTGCGGTCACCGCCGGCGCTCCGCCGCGTCCACCTCGTCCGCCGCTGCCGGGCATCAGCCACATCTGTTGCATCGTTTTGTCGTCGGACACGCGCGTCGCAAAGGCTTTCAGCTTGTCCACGGTGTGGCACGAGGCGCACGTTGCCGTGACAAACGCTTCCCCGGCGCGACGATCGCCAACGAGGATGTCGATGGTCGAAGGAGCAGTGCGGCTGCTGATCGGAAAGCTGTGGAGGTACTCGGCGAGATCGGCGATCTGCGCATCGCTGAGCGGTATCTTCGACATCGCGCCTTGCCCGTTCTTGACGATCGGCCCCATCAATTCTCCCTTTTGATCGTCAAGGACGACGAGCGAGCGCAGCAGACTGGGACCGCCGCCGTCGCCGCCGTGCGCGTCGGCGCCGTGGCAGAACGTGCAATAAGTTCCGTAGAGCGTCTTGCCGCGGGCCGCCGCGGCCGCGTCGACAGCTCGCGGCGGATATGCGACAAATCCACCGCGCCCTTGCGGTGGCGGCGCCTGCGCGCGAAGCGCAACGGTTATCGCGAGCAGGACGAAGGCAGCGAATGCGACGCGCATCGATTTCT
>JBKPDL010000081.1:0-53612 GCA_046727855.1 Acidobacteriota bacterium | reverse complement strand
GTTGTATACGGCGCCTGTACTCGGGTTCGCTGCGAGCCTGCCATGGGATCGATCGGAGCGCACGGTCGAATTCTCCACAACGGTCACGAAGATCACTGGGAACCACACAGTGAAATTCGGCGGCAACCTGCGACACAACCGCGACTTCCTGCTGCAGGTTCAGGATCGCCTTGGTCCGCGCGGCGGGTTCGAGTTCAACGGCTCGCAAACCGCGATTCCTTCCGATACTGCTGCGGTCAACGGCTTCGCCAACGCGTTTGCCAGCTTTCTGCTCGACGTACCAAGCCGCGTCGGCCGCGACTTGACCGTGATCGATCCAGGCACGCGCCACTGGGCAGTGTTCAGCTTCGTGCAGGATAAATGGCAACTGACGCCGCAAATCACCATCGATATCGGCCTGCGCCATGAGTACTACACGCCGCTGATTGGTCTCGAGAGTAAGGGAGGCTTGTCGAACTACGATCCGGCGACCAACGCCCTGCTGGTGTCGGGCTACGGCAACGTGCCCGCGGATTTTGGCGTCAAGAAATACTGGAAGAACTTCGTCCCGCGCACCGGGATTTCCTATCGCCTCACTGAGACGTCGGTCGTGCGCGCCGGGTACGGCATCAGCACGATTCCGTTCCCGGACAACAGCTACGCGTTCAACTTCCCGGTCAAGCAGAACAACGATTTCAACAGGCCCAACGAGTTTGCCTCGGCGCCGGTGCGCATGGCGGACGGTTTCCCCGCGCCGATCGTCGCCGACATCCCCGCCAATGGGATCATCCCGGCGGATAGCGCGCTGCTCAGGAGTCAGCGCTACTTCGCGATTCCCACCGACCTGCACGAAGGACGGTTGCAGTCGTGGAACGTCGCCTATCAGCGGCAATTACCGGGCGGATTTACGGCCGAGGCGGCCTACGTTGGCAATCGCGGGAACGTCGTCAACAACATCAACTTGAACGCGGGAATGGTTGTCGGCGCCGACAACGCGGGCCGCCCGCAGTTCGGGCCGTTCAACCGCACGGCCGAAACGACGGGGTGGACGCGATCGAACACGACGTATCACTCGCTGCAGACGAAGTTCGACAAGCGCTTCACGCGCGGGTTCCTGTTGACCACATCTTACACCCTAGGCCGCTCGATCAATTACTGGCAAGGCGACAGCAACGGCGCCATCGTCACACCAGCCGACATCGAACGCAGCCGCGGACGCGCCGAATACGATCGCCTGCACAGCTACGTCCAGAGCTTCGTGTATCAGCTGCCGGTTGGACCTGAAGGGCGATGGCTGCAAACGGGGTTGGCGAGCTGGATCCTCGGCGGCTGGCAGCTCTCGGGCATCTTCACCGCGCAGTCAGGACTGCCAATCGATTTCACATACAGCGCGGCCACGCTGCGCGCCCCGGGCAACACCCAGCGACCGGACGCCAGCGGCAAACCAAAAGTGATCGGCGATATTGGTCCGGAAAATCAGTGGTTTGACACCTCGGTGTTTTCAGCGCCGCCGCCCAACACCTTCGGCAATGTGCGCCGCAACGATCTCCTCGACGGTCCGGCCTACGTCAATCTCGACGCGAGCCTCGCCAAGTGGTTCCAGATCAAAGACGACATCAAGGCCGAGTTCCGGATCGATGCGTTCAACGCGACCAACCGCCCGCAGTTCGAAAGACCGACTGGCGAGTTCGGCAACCCGCGCTTTGGCCAGATCACGACGACGCAGGCAAACACCGAGCGCATCATACGGTTTGGCTTGCGGGTATTGTTCTAGCGAGAGAAACGCCGCGCGTCAGAGAGTCTTCAAGTACTCGATCAACGCGCGGCGATTCGCATCCGTCCGGATACGCGACCAGAAGTCGTGACCGCCGTTTCCGGACCCGAGCCGTGTCGTGTCGAACCAGTCGCGGCTTGGTCCATAACGTCGCAAGAGTTCCATCTCAGAGAGGCGCGCGTCGCTCGGCTCAGCAAACAGCTCCTGGCCGATGCGCTCGCGATCGAATCGCCGTGCCGCCATCACGTGAAAGATCCTGGGCCGCTCCGACGCCGGGCCAAGCAGGTGATACAGCGTCGGTACGCTGCCGTTGTGCAGATACGGATAGTTTGCCCACACGCCGGTCAGCGGTGTGGCGGCGTATCCCGTGCTCCTGACGAGTGCTCCTTCCTTCGCAAGCGGGCTGCTGTTGAACGCGTCGATGAATCCCTGCGAGACAACGGCGAGCCGTGCGCGATCGGTGCCCACATCGGCATGAATGCCCGGCCACACGACATTGCCGTTGCCGTCGTAGCGGCCGTGACACTGCGCGCAGCCGACGCGCATGGAGTAGAAAAGTTCCTTACCCTGTTCCGCGAGCTTGTAGTCGATCGCATACGGATAACGCGGCGGCCGCAGGTGGCGAACCACCGAATCGAACTCCTGTTTGATCGTCGGGATCACGTGCTCGACCAGTGCCTCGAACGGGCGATCCTTTTCCAGCTCCATCGAGGACGCCATCAACGGGAACTTGCCGTGAAAGCTGCCGTCGGAGTACCAGCGCTGCGCCTGCATCTTCGCGGCAGTGTGCCAAAGCGGCGGCGTTTTGACATCTCCGCGGCCCACCTCGGAAACAGCGGGCATGGCGCCGCCGTGCGGCCGCATGTATAGCTCCACATGTGACGCCGCGAACGCAGTGGAGCGCGCGCGTGTGAGGGAATCGATCTTGTCGTGATGGTGGCTGCTGAGAATGCGGTTGGCGTCGGCGGCAATCGCCCGTGAAGCAGGATCCCGCGTAGCGAGTTGCAGCCACTTGTCACTCGTCAGCGTTTTCAACGACTCGCCCAGCCAGAGATCATCAAAGACTTTCGTGCCTGCGCCGAGATAGGCGACGCCGTCGATCTCCGCCATATGGCAAACGAGGCAATTGACGGTCCATTTGAGCGGGCCGCCGGGCTTCATGCCGGGCGCCATGCCGTAGGCGGGAATCAAGCGGTTCTCCGGCCACGGCACGAGCCCGACCTTGTCGCGCACGATCGTGTCGACGTCGCCGACAACGGTTTGCGTGACGAGGTTGCCGTCGAAGACCGATTGAGGAATCCATGCCGACGTGTCGTAGGTCTGGTGCACAAACGCAAAGAGCGCCGCGTGCCGTTCGCGCTGCGGGCGAGGATCGTTCGTGTCCCAGTGATACATCAAGTTGCGAATATCCGAGTCGAACGACTCGAGGAGCGCTTCGCGGCTCACCGGCGGCGCGGAGGCCGACGCCCACCATCGCGAGGCGCCGTAGACTAGGACCGCTGCCGCCAGCACCGATCCGCCGAGCACGCGCAACAGGAGTCTGGTCACCATTGGTTTCTCCAATCACTGTTGCGAAGCCGCCAGCAGCCTCAAGGCGCGGTCGCGAGCCGCCTGCCACTGCGCCTCTTCGCCGGTAGCCTTGGGCCGCGGGTCCGTTTGAAATCGGGCGAAGCCTTGGTCGAGTTCGTCCCGAGCGTCGGCAGCGCGACCGGCGCGCAGGGCCGTGTTGCCCGCTTCGAGCCAGAACAGCCGGTTGCGCGGATATCGCCGCTGCAGCTCACGGCTGGTGCCGAGCGCCTCGTCGTAACGCCCTTCGCGGTTCAACATCAGCATCAAGGTCAGCATCGCGTTGGTCTGCGCATTGCTTGGATAACGCGCCGCTTCTTCCACCAGGCGCAGCCCCACTTCGCGCCCGCCGTCAAAGCCGGCAAGGCGGGCGATCAGCCGCTTATGAAATGGAAGGCTCGCAATGGTGTAGCGATACATGCCGACTACGAGGCCGGCGTCTTTGCGCGCGGGGTCGAGCGCGAGCGTGCGCTTGTGCTCGTTGTAGGCGCGACGGCCGCTACCGACGCTGTCCATCACGCGCCCTTCGATGGTGGCGAGATAGGAAGCGCGCAGCGCCGCGGCCGCTCCCAGCTGAAAATGGGCATCGGCGTCGTTGGGGTACGCGCGTACGCGAGCTTCGGCGAGGGTCAGGGCACGATCGATGTGGTTGGTAAAGGACGTGGCGAGATCCGCCGGTGGCGCCTTTCGCTCGACCTTGGCTCGCGCCTGTCCGAGATACTCTTCCACGGTGATCGCGCCCTGGTGAAACAGCATGCGCATCCAGATCGTCGCGGCCGCCAGCCGGTGCGCCGTTGCGTCATTCGCGTCGGCGGCAATTGCGGCGTCGAATGCCGCGAGCGCCTCGTGATAATCGAGGTTGTAGCCGTACTCGAGGCCGCGGCGATGGAGTGCCTCGTTGGCGACGTTCGGGGCGAGGCAGCAGGCGAAAGCAAACGGGAGAAGAGCGCGTGGCATCGCGTTGTGAGCAGCGTAAAGGGCGCCGCAGGACGATGTCCTGACGGAACCATGAGAAAGGCTGATTCCTTGTGACCCGCGCGGTCCGACTGGCCGCCTGGGTGCTGACGGCAACTCTGCTGTGGCCGGCATGTCAACGACGTCCGCACGCACCGCCGCCACCTGCGCTCGTCGAACGTGCCGCGGTGACGATGGGATCGGAGCTGCGGCTCACGGCGTGGACCACCGATGAACCGGCCGCGCGCGCCGCATTCGAGGAGATCTTTCGTGAGTTCGTTCGCCTCGAGGCGCTGATGAGCGTCTGGCGTCCTGGGAGTGACGTCCAGCGCATCAATCAAGCCGCGGGTAAACAGGCGGTGAAGGTCAGCGACGAAGTCAGAGCGGTGCTGAAGCAAGCGCGCCAGGCCAGCGAGTGGACCGGCGGCAAGTTCGACGTCACCTTTGGCGCCTTATCGGATCTTTGGAAGTTCGATCAGGATCAGGACAACCGCGTTCCGAACGGCGACGATATTCGCAAACGCCTGCCGCTGATCGATTACACAGCCGTGGCGGTCGACGATCGTGCCGGCACCGTCTACTTGCAGCGCGCAGGTATGCGAGTGCATCTCGGCGGAATCGGCAAGGGCCACGCGATCGATCGCGCCGCCGCGCTTCTGCGTGACCGCGGCTTTCATGACTTCGTGATCCGCTCTGGCGGAGATCTCTATGTCGGCGGTCATCGCGGCGATCGACCGTGGCGCGTCGGCATCCGTGATCCCAGAGGCGCGGCGGATCAGATCTTTGCGTCGCTTGACCTTTCAGACGGAACGTTCAGTACGTCAGGCGACTACGAACGGTTCTTCACTGCAGGCGGCCGTCGCTATCATCACATCCTCGATCCCGATCTCGGACAACCCGCGCACGGCTGCCGCAGCGTCACGATTGTGACCAACCGCGCCGTGACGGCCGACGCCTTGTCCACCGGCGTGTTTGTTCTCGGCCCGACAGACGGCATGGCGCTGATCGAGCGTCTGCCAGAGGTCGAGGGCGTAATTGTCTCGGACCGAAACGAGGTCCTCGTCTCCTCGGGCCTCAAAACTCGGCTGGTGGTACGCGCACAGCCGACAGACGCACCGTAGGAGCTTCTCGGGTTCCGAGGCGCCGGGTTCCGGGCGCCAGGTTCCGCGGTTTCGCCTCTCGCCTGGCCGTTGCACGGTGAGCGTGCGTTCTCTGGATGTGCATCTTCACCCAGCCGCGCCTCAGGACAGCGCGCGTCCCCCGCGCAGCGGCATAATGCGGCGTCCATGCCCTCCAGCCACCACGTTCGCCCCCGCGTCCTCGGCTTTGTCTTCGTACTCGCCGTCATCACCTATCTCGATCGCATCTGCATTTCCGCTGCGGCGCCGTTCATCATGGCGGACCTCGGGATCAGCGTGCTCGAAATGAGCGTCGTGTTCAGCGCCTTCACGCTCGCCTACTCGCTCTTCGAAGTCCCTTCGGGATGGCTTGGAGACGTCAGGGGGCCGCGCCGCGTTCTGACCCGCATCGTCATCTGGTGGTCGGCGTTCACCATGCTCACCGCGGCGGCGCCTGGCTTCCGCTCGCTCGTCGCCATCCGCTTTCTATTCGGCGCGGGCGAAGCGGGCGCGTTTCCGAACATTGCGCGCAGCCTGTCGATGTGGTTTCCGCAGCGCGAGCGCGGCCGCGCCAATGGCGTGTTGTTCCTCGGATCCCGTCTGGGCGGCATGCTTGCGGCGCCGGCTGCCCTGTTCCTCATCTCTCGCTGGAACTGGCGAGTGAGCTTCATCGTGTTTGGCGTGCTCGGCGTGGTGTGGGCGGCCGCGTGGTTTGTGTGGTATCGCGACAGGCCGCAGGATCATCCGCAGGTGACCAAGGAGGAGCTCGCCTGGATCGAACAGGATCGCGCGTCGGTCGCATACGCTGCGCACGCCGCAACGCCGTGGCGGGCATTGCTCGCGAGCCGCAACCTCTACGCAATTTGCGCGATGTATTTCGCGTTCGGCTACGGGCTGTATTTCTACTTCACGTGGCTGCCCACGTATTTGATCAAGGAGCTCGGGTTTTCACTTCTCGGCGGTGGATTGTTTGCGGCCCTGCCGTTTCTTCTGGCGGGGGTTGCGGATGTGAGCGGCGGGTGGCTCAGCGACCATCTCAGCCGCCGCTACGGGTTGCGCGCGGGGAGATGTTATCTGGGCTTTGGCGCGTTTCTGATGTGCGCGGTGCTCGTGTTTCTCTCGACCTTGGCGCTTCCTCCGGTCGGCAAAGCGCTATTGCTTGCTTTCGCGCTGGGCTCCGCCGACCTCGCCCTTGGCGCGTGTTGGGCGGTGCCCGTCGACATCGCACCCGCCCATGCCGGCGTAGTAACCGGCTTCATGAACACGCTGGGCAATCTCGGCGGCTTCGTCGGACCGATCGTGGTCGCCATTGCCGTCGAGCAATGGCATTCGTGGTCGTATCCGTTTTACATCACGGCGCTGGTGTACGCGGCAGGAGCGGCGGCGTGGCTGCTGATCGATCCGAAGCGGCCGATTGTCGCTTGAGAATCAGCCAATGCGGGCACTTGCGCGTGTCCGCGTAGAGCCGCTCGCAGTCGTCGCAGCGCACACATTCGGTCATCACGATGCGCGGTCCGCGAATGGCGCCCCACTCACACTTCTTCTCGCAGATCCTGCAGGTGTTGCACTCCGACCAGCGCTTGATGCGAAAAACCGTTACCGTCGAGAGCAAGCCGAGCGCGGCGCCAAGCGGACAAAGAAAACGGCAATACAGATTCCGCACGAACACCGTTGCGGCCAGTAGCACGCCAAGTCCGATCCACATGCCCGTCGTCGCCTGGCCGCCGAACATCCAGAACGGCTCGACGTAGCGGTAGATCGAGGCATCGCGCGTGGCGAAGAAATACAGGAGGGTGGCGCCAAGAATCGCATATTTGATGTTCGCGGCGCGTCGCTCGAGGGCGGGTGGCAGCTCGAGGCGCCATCGCGATGGCACCACACGGTCGATAAGCTGTGTGAGCGCGCCAAACGCGCAGATGCGCCCGCAGTACAACCTTCCCCACAACACAGTCGTGACCACGGCAAAGCCGGCGAAGCCGTACCACCCGAGACTGTATTTGAAGACCGGCAGGCTCCACGTGAAGAGGCTGAACACGTTGACGATCGAGAGCAGCTGACTCTTGTAGAACCCAAGGTAGATCACCGAAAGCGCAAGCGTGAGGTATCTCAGTCCCGTGCTCTTGCGATGAAAGCTGACGAGCACCAATACGGCAAATGCGGCAAACACCGCGAGGTCCAGTCCCTGATCGCGGAGCAACGTGCTCCAGCTGACAACGTCAGCTTCGTCCGGAGGAAAGGCCCACGCGTCGGTGGAAGGCTGCATCACCGCCCCGCCGAGGGCGCGAGCAGTTGCCGCGCAGCACGCCGCGAGCTGTTTCTCACGGCGCGCGCCGCGCTCGATACCGTCATCGTTGCTCTCGAAACCGCGTCGATATCCGCACCCACTTTGAACGCGTCGCGAATGTTCTTGTTGCGAAACTGCGCGGCAAACGCCGGCGGTTCGATGGAGAAATTTCCGTATGGCTCGTTGTGCTGCGCCACGATGATGCCGGTCAGGATGCCTTTTGGATCCATGCCCACCAGAATCTTGATCGGTCCATCGAAACCGCGTTCCAGTGGTTCAAGCTCCGTCGTCCAGAACGCGTAACCTATCGGTGCGGCGCCGGTCGCCGGGTCGCTCGCATACACCTTGAAGTGCGGCGGATCGCCGCCCTTAGGCGAAAACGCCTTCGCCGCGGGAAAAAGCTGCGTGAGCTGCGCGTGCAGCTTCGGATCGATCGCCATTTGCCGGCCCGACACCACGACTGTCGCAGCGACGAGCACCGCAGCGAGGACGGGAACCTTCATGCGTGTAAAGTATCCATCGCGGAGGCGGGGATGTCGAACACGCGGGTATGCACAGCACTTGCGTCGGCCTTGATGCTGTTGACCGGTAACGCGGCGGCACAAGCGCCAAACGCGCCCTCTCCGCGACTGAGCAAGGTGACGAGCCTGAAGTGCTCGTTCACGATGCAGGCAACCGGCACCTGGAAAGGCGGAGAATCGCTGGCGTCGGTCAAAGCCGCGAAGCTTGCGATGGCGTTCAACGCCGTGAACATCGACGAGGGAACGGCGGAAGCGCTTGGCGACACCGGCAAGTGGCACCTCACGGTGCGTCTGCTTGGATCGTATTTACATTTGATGCAAATCGACCCGTACGGCGCGCTGCATGTAACCACCGTGATGGACACGGAAACGCGGGCGGGCAAGTTGCAAGCGGTCCAGACGCGACACGAATACACGCCAGTGTCGCTGCCGGGATTGACGTCGCGGCCGGAGCAGTATTACGGAGAGTGTGAAATCGGGCGGTGAAGCGAGCCGTGCCAGCCGTGGCTAAAACCGACCCGCGTCATGCGCGGCTAAGCGCGCCGCGCCGCTACAGTCGCCGCGACGGGTGCGGCCAACGCCGCGTCAGTCCGTTTCACCTCAAGCGCGCTGTGAAAAGCGCCCGCGCCGCATCTTTGCGAGCGGTGACAAGTCTCCGTTGAGGAACGCGCGAAGTTCCGCCGCAACCATGTCCGGCACGTCTTCCTGCAAGTTGTGGCCGGCCGGCAGCGAGCGGCCGCTCACCGTTGTTGCGCGTTCCTTCCAGATCGCCAGCACGTCGTAGAGGCGTCCCATCGGCGCCTTCGCACCCCAAAGCGCCAGCAGCGGGCACGCAATCTTGTTGTCGAGATCGGCTCTGTCGTGATCGAGATCGATGGATGCACCCGCGCGATAGTCTTCGCACATAGCGTGAATGTTTGCCGGATCGCTTCGCACACGCAGATACTCGGCATCGACCTCCGACGTCATGCGGCTCGCCTGCCGCTCGATGTCTTCTTTCAGCTGGTTCTCGGGACCGGGCGCCGGACGGAGATAGTTGAACCAGTGGAAGTATGCCTGGACGAACTCGATGGTGACGTGTGTATACAGGTAATGGGTCGGCACGATGTCGAGCACAGCCAGCTTGGTGACGCGATCGGGATGATCGAGCGCCATCCGGTGACCCACGCGGCCGCCGCGGTCGTGGCCTATGATGGCAAACTTTTCAAAGCTCAGTTTGCGCATCACCTCGACCTGGTCGAGCGCCATCGCACGCTTGGAGTAGTTGGCATGGCGATCGCCATCAGCCGGCTTGCTGCTGTCGCCGTACCCGCGCAGGTCGGTCACGACAACCGTGTGATCCTTAGCGAGCATGGGCGCCGCGAGCCGCCACGAAATCATCGATTGCGGTGCGCCATGCAACAACAGCACGGGCGAGCCCTGCCCGGCCGTGACCCCGTTGATGGTGGCGCCGTCCACCTCGATGCTGATCGGTTTGAATCCGGGAAAGAATTTCGCTCCTGGCGACGCCGGCGCCGGAGTGCCGGCCGGATCGAGCGGCGCGGGGTCGGCGGCGGGCAACGCGCTCGCGGTGACGACCGCGCCCATCTGCAGGAGGACGTCGCGCCGTGTCAGTCTTGTCGTCATGGTCGTTGAGCCTACTCCGCCTCTACGCTTCTGCACAACCTCAGCGTCATTACGTCATTTTGTGTAACCACTACGTATAATGACGTAATGGAAGCGGCCAACCCCTTCGTCTACGGCGAAATCGTCACTCAGCGCGCCTTCACCGACCGCGAGGATGAACGGGAGCGGCTGGCGTCCGACCTCGCCGCGGGACAGAAGATCTTCCTCATCTCCCCGCGCCGCTACGGTAAATCATCGCTGATCCGCGACGTCATGCACGGCCTGGCGAAACAACGCATCCTGACTGTCGAAGTCACTGTCGCCGCGTCGAGCTCGTACGTCGGCTTCCTCGAAGCGTACGCGCGAGCGCTCGTCTCGGCGGAGACGCCGAGAGGAAAGATTCGGCGCTGGGCCGGCGAGCTCCTCCAGTCGCTGCGGCCGGAGCTTCGCTTCGACGCGCAGGCCGCGGGTGAGCCGGGGGTCGCGCTGTCTTTTCCTACTGTACGCAACGCGCGCGACGCCGCCAGGCTCGCCAGTGAAGTGTTCGCGCTCCCCGGCCGCATCGCGGCGGCGCGTCGAAAAAACCTGGCAATCGCGCTGGATGAGTTCCAGGCCATCGCCTCATTCGACGGCGGCACGGTTGAACAGGCGTTGCGGGCGGCCGTTCAGGAACAGCGCAACGTCGGCTACGTGTTTGCCGGCTCGGAACCGTCCCTGATGGAGCGGATGCTGGGGCCGCGCCGGCCGTTCTACAAGGCTGGGCCGGTGATGCGTCTGCAGAAGATCGATCCGGCCGTGTTCGCGTCGTTTCTCGAAGCACGATTTACGGCCAGCGGTGTTCGTCCCGAGCCGGGCCTTGGCGCCGCGATTGTCGACCTAGGGGGCAACGTGCCTTACGACGTGCAGCGTCTCGCGCATGAAACGTGGGACGACGTGAAGGCGGCGGGGCGCAGGGCTGCCGGACTCGAGGACCTGCACGGCACTCTCACGCGGCTGCTCGGGCAGCAGCACACCGTGTTCGAAGAATCATGGCAGCGCCTCACGCTTGCTCAGCGCGGCGTGCTCCGCGCGCTCGTCCTGCAAGATGGGCGCGAGCTGCTCTCGGCCGACGTGCGCACCCGCCATCGTTTACCCGGAGCGTCGAGCGTCCAGGCCTCCCTCGCCGCGCTCGTGCGCGAAGAGATCGTGATGAAAGAAGGCTCGCGCTACGTGCTGGGCGATTCGCTGTACCGCGAGTGGGTCGCGCGCAAAACGTTTTAGCCCGGGATCTCGACCTCCGCAGGGAGCGCAGTTATTCTCGCGCATATTCCCGCAAGGCGCGCTCGACCACTTGTACTGCACGCCAGTACTCGTCGAGCGGTAAGTGCTCGTTCGGCGTGTGATCGAGCGCGCTGTCTCCAGGACCGTAGGCGAGGATAGGACAGCGCCAAATTGGCGCGACCACGTTCATGTCGCTCGTGCCCGATTTCAGGAGAAAGCCCGGCTGCGCCGAGGAGTCGACGCCTCGAATGGCGGAGAGGAAGCTGCGCACCAGCGCGTTCTGACGAACCGCTCGCCACGCCTGCTCGACTCCCCGAAACCGGTACTCGATCGAAGTCCGCGTGCCGCCGATAGCGGAGGCTTTCTCCGCGATCTGCCTCATGAAGGCGTCGCTGTCAAATCCTATCGGAAGGCGCCAGGCAAATTGCGCGTCCACGACGTCGAGCATCTCATTCGTCGTGCCCGTTACAAAGCGGCGAAGACTCGGGCTCAGTTGATCGAACACCTTCTCACGACCGATATTGACGCCGGCCGCGTGCGCGGTGACCCAGTTCCACAAATCGACGACCACCTCTGCGACGCTTGCGTCCGGACCTGCGGTGTGTGCCATCGGTCGGCGCGCGGTGAGATCGAGCAGCAGGCGACCCTTGTAGCCGAGCGTCACGCGATGCCAGTGGCTTGGTTCACCGATGACACATGCGTCAGGAATTGGCTCGCGCCCACCGTCGAGACGCGCCGCGATGAATCGTGCACCCTTACTCGTTGCCGCCTCTTCCTCTACCGCTCCGACGACAACGATGCGGATCCGATGCTGGCGCGCCCACGCAGACCCGAGCCGCGCAACGGCGGTGGCAAAGGTTGCGAGCGGCCCTTTCGCGTCGACGCTGCCACGTCCATACAACGCGTCACCGCCGGGTGACGCCTCGATGCGGACCGGAATTGCCCCGGGGACGGTGTCGATGTGTCCGAGCAGAACGACCGTGCGGCGGGCGCCGGGGTCGCCCATCTCGCCCACGGCGTTGCCAGCCTCGTCCGCGAAGGCACGATCGTAACCCGACGTGGCCATCTGCTCCACAAGCCAACGGGCTGCTTCTGATTCCTCTCGTGAGATCGATCGGATGGCGACGAGGCCGTGAAGGAGTTCGACAGCGCGGTTACGGTCCATCAGCGGGCGAGACTCCCAATCGCGTTGGCGATCGCGGTTACGCCCACCGAAATCTCTTCTTCCGAAATGACGAGCGGCGGCAGCAGTCGCAGCACGGTCGGTCCGGCGGGAAGCGCGATGACTCCGTGATCGATCATCAGCGTTTTCAACATCGGTGCAACTTTGATCCTGAGCTCGATGGCGAGCATCAGCCCCAGTCCTCGAACTTCGCGGACGAGCGGCACATCCTTGAGCGCCGCGCGCAGCGCCGACAACATCTGCTCGCCAAGTCTTTGGCTGCGTGTAATCAAATCCTGATCTCGATAGACGGCGAGCGCGGCAATACCCGCCGCGCAGGCCAGCGGCGAACCACCAAACGTGCTGCCGTGCGCGCCGGGCGAAAGCGCATCGCGGACCGGTTTTGTATAAGCGAACGCGCCCATGGGAAAGCCGCCGCCGAGTCCCTTCGCCATGCAGACGATGTCTGGTTCAATGCCCGCGTGCTGGAAGCCGAACCAACGGCCGGTGCGGCCGAACCCGGTCTGAATTTCATCGAGGATGAGCAGCGCGCCGCGCTCGCGACAAAGGCGTTGCGCCGCGTGGAGGAAATCAGGGGCGCCGATGTTTACCCCGCTCTCGCCCTGCACCGCCTCGACAATCACCGCGGCGGTGCGATCGCCGATGGCCTTGTCGAGCGCAACCGCGTCGTTGAAAGGGACGTGCGTGGTTTCGAGCAGCGGCAGAAACCCTTCGCGATACTTCGGCTCCCACGTCACCGAGAGCGCACCGACGGTGCGGCCGTGAAAGCCCTTCGTGGTGGACACAAACGCGGCCCGTTTGGTCATGAGCCGCGCGAATTTGAGCGCGCCGTCCACCGCCTCGCCGCCGCTGTTTGCGAGAAACACGTGCGGCAGGTGAGAGGGGAGGACACCAACGATCGCTTGCGCGAACTCGGCGCGAACGTCGTTGTACAGATAGTTGGGGCACAGCGTGAGCGTGCGCGCCTGGCGCGCAATCGCCTCGGTCACCCGCGGGTGACAATGCCCCAGCATGGCCACGCCCTGCGCCGAAGAGAGATCGAGATAGCGGCGGCCGTGGGAGTCGATCAGCCAGCAGCCCTCGCCGCGAACGAAAACGGCGTCGCCGCGCCGCGTGGTGGTGCCGCCCAGGATGAGTTCTTCGATCGCGGCGCGAGGATCGGGCATGTCGGTGGTCAGGCGATGTGCGTCCCGGCGCCGGCGAGTGCGCGCGTAATCGGCTCGCTCACGCGTCCGTCGGCGAAGATCACTTTCCGCACCCCTTCGGCGATGGCTTCGACGGCGCCCATGACTTTCTTTTTCATCCGGCCCTCGGCCACCTCCATGAATCGAGCGGCCTGCGACTTTGGAATTTCCGCAATCAACGTTGACTCGTCGGGAAAGGCGCGCAGCAGGCCCGGTGTGTCGGTCAGGATGACCAACGCGTCAGCCTTGAACGCGCCTGCCACCATCGCGGCGGCGCGATCGCCGTCGACGTTGATGGCTTCACCGGCAGTGGACGCACCGGGCGGCGTGAGCACAGGGAAATAGCCAGCGTCGATCAACAACCGCAACAGCGCCGTGTTGACACGTTCGACCGTACCCGTCCAATCATCGCGAAGCACCATGCGACGGCCATCGACGCGGATGCGCAGCGTGTCCTTGCGAGTGCCTTCGAACAGGCGGCCATCGAGGCCAGACAGGCCGACGGCGTTGACACCTTGCTGTTGCAGTTTTTCGACCCACATCTTATTGAGCTGGCCACAGTAGACCATCTCGAAGATTTCGAGCGTGCGGCGATCAGTGCGGCGGCTCACATGGCCGCTCTCGCTGGTAACGAACTGCGCTGGATGACCGAGGGCTTCGGCCACCGCGTTGGTCGTTTGCGCACCGCCGTGAACGAGCAGCAGTTCGCCGCCCTGCGCCCGCAGCACAGCTAGATCGGCCGCAATCGCGTCGATGTTGAGAGAAGTTCCGCCGCCGACCTTTACGACGATCATGTCTATTGGCGGACCCAAACGTCCGCGGCTATCTAACTAGCCAAGGGCCCTGCCCTTGATATCCGGGTAACTCCGCGGCCCTTGGCTAGTTCTTGTTGTTGGCTTGGCGCGCTCCGCGCGCCGTAGACCGTTATGCGAGTCTACAACGCGTACAAAATTCACATCTGTGGCCGCATAACGGTCTTGATACATGTAGCGGCGGACCTTAGGTCCGCCATCGTTAAATCGGGTGCAATCCGGGGAATTGCAATCCCGCCGTTTCGTCCCACCCCATCATCACGTTGAGACACTGTACCGCCGTCCCCGCCGCGCCTTTCATCAGGTTGTCGATCGCACACATCGCGACCACCCGGCGGGAAGAAGCGTCGAACTCGAATCCGACGTCGGCGTAGTTGCTGCCGGACAGAATCTTCGGCTCCGGGTAGCGATAAAGTCCCGCGCGTTCCTTCACGATGCGCACGAACGGCTCTTGCCCATAGGCGTCGCGGTAGGCCGTCCACAGATCCTTCTCAGCGACATCGCGATTGACGAAGGCGTGAGCGGTAGCAAGAACGCCACGCACATTATCGATGGCCGTCGCGCTGAGATGCACGTCGGTTTCAATTCCTCGCAGCCGCAACGCCTGCAACACTTCCGCGGTATGCCGGTGGCCGGTTGGAGCAAAACTGCGCATGACACCTGCGCGCTCGGGATGATGCGAGGCATCGCTCGACGTCGCACCGGCCTCGCTACTCCCGACTTTCACCTCGCAGACGATGCCACGCTGCGGATCGATCAGCCCCGCGGCTGCCAGCGGCCACACCGCGAGGGTTGTCGCCGTGGCGTTGCAGCCCACACCGCTGACGAACGTTGCCTTCGCGATCTGCGCGCGAAGCAGCTCAGGCAGGCCGTAGACAAATCGTTCAAGCCATGGCGGGCTCGCGTGCGGCTTGCCGTACCAGCGCACGTAGTCCTCGTCGCGTCGAAGGCGAAAATCGGCACTCAAATCGACCACGCGATCCGACAGCGCCGCAAATTCGTCGATCCGTGACATCGCACTGCCATGCGGCAGACACAAAAACACGACGTCCGCGTGCTCGAGCGCCTCAGCTCGAATGAATCTGAGGGTTGTTCGGCGTCTGAGATTCGGATGCGTGAAGTGAACGAATTGCCCGTCGAGGCGTTCGCTCGTGACCTGCTTGACGTCGATGGTGGGATGGTCGAGCAGAAGCCGCAGCAGCTCGCCGCCGGTGTATCCAGATCCGCCGACGACGGCGGCGGTTAGGCGCTCGGTCATCCGAGATTAGACCGACGCGCCTTCCGCGAGCGAGATGGCGGTCACATGGGGGGTCGTGCCGGGAGGCCAACCGTTGGCCGCGTTCCAGCCGTCCTTTGCGACAGCGAGGCAGAAATCGACCATTCGCTCCGGGATATTGACGTTGGTCGGCGCCATGCTGTTGCGGAACTCCATGGTGTAGTTGACTTCGTTGATCAGAAGACCGCGATCGGGATCTTCGAAGAGATCCAGCGCCACCATGCCTCCGCCCACAGCTCTCGCCGCGCGCGTGCAGATGTCCGCGAGCTCCGGCGTGATGGGACAGTTGCTGGACGTGCCGCCGCGCGCGGTGTTGGTAATCCAGTTGGGCGACGTGCGATAGATCGCGCAGATCGTCTCGGGGCCGACCTGGAATGCTCGAATGTCGCGGCCCGGCTTCTTCACGTACTCCTGGATGTAGAAGATGCTGTGGTGATAGCTGCCGAGCGTTTCTTTGTGCTCGAGGATCGCTTCAGCCGCGTCGCGATCGTTTACCTTGCTCAACAGCCGTCCCCACGAACCGACTGTCGGTTTGAGCACCGCTGGATATCCGAGCTGCTCGATCGCTTGGAGCGCGCTCTCGGGAGTGTAGGCGACCAGTGCCTTCGGCTGCGGCACGCCGGCGGCTGCGAGTGCGCTGGTGGTCATCAGCTTATTGCCGCAAATATCCGCCACCATCGCTGTGTTGACGGTGCGCACGCCTTGATCGTTCAGAATCTTGAGGCTGTACAGCGCGCGACTGTGGTTGATGCAGCGTTCGACGATGACGTCGTAGTCGCGATAAGGATGATTGACGACGTCCGTGATGTCGAAGGTCAGTTTCTGGTCGTCGAGGAGATCGAGCGCGACACCACGGCGATCGAGCGCTTCGAAAAGGAGCTTCTCCTCGACGCGAACGCGACTGTAGAGGACGCCGACCCGCAGCGTGCCGGAGTGGCCGTTATTCACCCCAGTCCTCTTCCTCCTGCGGGGCGAGCGCGAGGGTCAACGGCTCCACGGCGACAACTTCGAGTTCCGCGCCGCAGCCGGAACACTGCGTGATCTCGTGTTGCATCACGTTGGTAAGCGTCACTTCGGCAAAGCATTCCGGGCATTGAGCCTGCCCGCTGGCGGTCGGAACGGCCATTTCAACTCCCGCGCGATCGTGTGAGGCCTAGATTTTATACGAGCCCGTCAGCGACCTCCGTCCCCGCTAGCGACCTCCGTCCCCGCCAGCGACCTCCGTCCCCGCCAGCGACCTCCGTCCCCGTCAGCGACCTCCGTCCCCGTCAGCGACCTCCGTCCCCGTCAGACACCTCCGTCCCTTCAGGCGAGGACGGAGGTCTCTAGAAGGGACGGAGGTCGCTAGCCGGGACGGAGGTCTACCCGTTCTTCGTCTGGTTGCTGATCTGAAGGTCCCAGCCATCCGGATCGAATACGTGGAAGCTCTTGAAGTTGTCGCCCACCATGTCGGGCCGCGGGTTGAGGCCGCGCCGTTCGAGCTCCGCTTTCACCTTGTCAGTGTCCCACGGCTCCACGCCGAACGAGATGTGGTTGATCACACCGGTGAGCGGCGGACGCGGGCGTCCGGATTGGCCAGCTGCGGTCGCTGGGGCTTGTGCGCCTTGAGCGGGCGCCGCTGTCTGCTGCTCGTCCCGCTGCGGGCGGTTGCGAATGATGATCTGTCCGATGTTGCCGATGTCGAGCGTCGCCTGCGTCTTACCGTTGTCGTTGCGCACTTCCCATCCCATCAAGCTCGTGTAGAACGCCGCGCTCTTCTGGTAGTCGCTCACCTGATACGAGATGTGATCCAACCATACCGTTTTCCACGGCGCTTTCTCCACCGGCGCCGACTGAGCGCCCAGTGTCGCGGCCGCCGGCGCCGCCATGGCCGCCATCGCCAGACTTTGAATCAGCTGTCGGCGCGTCATCCTGCCGTCTTCAAATTCCTTGAGCAACCTGGCGATTTCGCTTTCCATGTCGGCCTCCTCGAACGGCGAAAATATAGCGCGAATTCGCGCCGACGAGCTGCCAGCTCGGCTATTGCAAAGAACCAATTGCTGTTAGTGACGGGCCAGTGCCGCGCCATAATGTTCCCTTGCGGCGTGGTCGTACGATTCGACCGGAGGAGAGTTCATGGCATCGACGCAGGGCACGATCAAGCGATTGATTAGCGACAAGGGGTTTGGGTTCGTGGCCGCGCAGGATGGAAGCGAATACTTCTTCCACCAGTCGGCATGTGTGGATACCAGATTCGATCAGTTGCGCGAAGGACAGGCAGTCACATTTGACAAGGGCCAGGGACCGAAAGGACCCCGGGCAGAAAACGTGCGGCCGGCTTAACGGGATCAGGGAGGATGCCCTGTTCTGCAGGGAGATCCGAAAGGGAGATCGGCAAAGGACACAACCTCCCGATCTCCCGAACTGTTGTTCCTACTTGCGCGTTGCCGTGAACGCGCCGTTCGTTCCACCTTTCACGCTTCCTTTGATGCTGTTGCCATTGACGCGGCCGGTGTAGCTCACGCCCCCGGCCGAGAACGTGATCTCGTCGCCGCGCAGGCGGCCGCTGACCGGCGTCGAGCCGAGCGTGCCCGATACCATCTGGAACTGCTGCTTCAACGTGAGCTGATTCGAGCCGAGTTGCCACGTGCCCTCGACCTTCGCGGGCACGATCCACAGCAGCGCCGTGCACCAGTTGGTGCAGTCTCCGGAGATCTCCTGCTTTTCGTCCGCTTCCCAATCTTCCATCGTGAACGAGTTCGACACAATGCGCGTGCCCGGCTTGAGCTCGAGCAGCGTCGGCCGTAGCTTGATGTTGATCGAGGGCAGCAGGAACATCGTGATCACTTGCGCCTTCGACAGATCGGTCTCGAAGAGATCGGCTTTCTCGAACGTGGCGCGGCCGCTCACGCCTGCAGCCGCCGCGTTCTTCACCGACAACTCCACCATGTCGGGGTTGTACTCGATCCCGTGTGCGCGCGCGCCGCGCTTCGCCGCCGTGATCACGGTGCGGCCATCACCCGATCCGAGATCGATCACATAGTCCTGCGGCGTCACCTTGGCCATGTCGAGCATCTTGTCGACGAGCGCTTGCGACGTCGGCACCCACACTACGTCCTTGCCCGCCTGACCAACCTGCGGCTCGAACGGTTTTTGAGTGGCGGTCTGCTGCGCGCGCGCTGGGGCGGCGGCCAGCGCAATTGCCGCAGTCAACGCAAACAAACGAAACACGTGGCGTGCTGTCATCGATAGCCTCTTTCAAATCGACCGGGTGCCTGGTGACCCGTGTCGCGACTGGCGATTATACGGCTGGAATGGAACATGCACTCCGAGCCTTTTCAGTATGTCTCACGAGCTGGCTGGCTCGCCCGTCGCACCAGAGCTGCGGCCATGGGTCGCACGCGCGGTGCGAGTGGGATACATTGCCAAGGGTCTTATCTATTTACTGATTGGTGCGCTCGCTCTTCGTCTGGCCGCAGGAGTGAAAGGCGGTCGGTTGACGGATCCTGGCGGCGCATTGTTGATCTTGATGCGCCAGCCGTTCGGTCAGATCGTCGTCGCGATCCTGGGTATCGCCATTCTTGTGTACTCCGGGTGGCAATTCGTCGCCGCGATCTGGGACACCCGGCGCAAAGGTCGCTGGTGGAAGGGCTGGATGGGTCGTGGGTTGACGATGATCAAAGGCGCTGCGTACGGAACGGTGGGCTGGCAGGCGCTGCGCCTGGTGGTGGGCATGCGTGCGACATCGACGAGCCCCAGCGTAGTGGCCGCAGACGTGATGACCGTCCCGCTCGGCAATATCTTTCTGTTTCTCGTCGGCACAGGCGTGGCCGTGTACGGATTTTTCGAGCTCCGGGACGCCGTGTTTTCGAGATTTGGTGACGACTTCGACGAATATCGATTCCGGCGCGAAACCGGATCATGGGCCGTGGCGATTGGCTCTTTCGGCAATGCCGCACGCGCGGTGCTTCTGATCACCATCGGCGCCGCGCTCATCACATCCGCAGTGCAGCGCGAACCGCACGAAGCCGGCGGCGTCGCGCACGCCATGGCAACCCTCTTCTCGCAACCATACGGAATCCTCGTTGCAGGAGCGGTGGCGGCCGGCCTGACGTGTTATGGGCTGTTTCAGTTGATGCACGTGCGCTACGCGCGGCTGTGAACGGCCGCCTCATCGTACGAGTGAACGAGGATTTATTGGCTCGTGTCTGTCCGATTGGCGACACGGCGGCCGATTTCAATGGCTTTGAAGCCTGGCTCACCCCAATTCATCACAAAGACGCTGAACCCTTGCTTCATCCGCATTTCGATGTCGTCGGGTGTCGCGGGGTAGCCACACGCCACCTTGAACTCCTTGCACGCCGCGAGCACTTGCTGAATCGCGGCTTCCCACGCTGCTTGATCGACCTGCCGCTGACCGTTGGCGTCGGTTGTAGAGAAAACGCCGCGCAGCGTGCCCGCGCCGGGCCATAACACGCCGATGCCCTTCACGGCGGCGATTTCGCGCACGTGCGCCAGACCCTCCTTGCTCTCGACAATAGTCCAGTTCACGAGCTCGCCTTCGGGGTTGAGCGGCCAGAGATCGGCCTTGCTGCGATAATCCGCTTGGGACATCCCCCAAAACGCGGGCGCCGACCCGACGTCTTCCGATCGCGTGCCGCCCTTCGATTTGAAGCGCATTGCCGCGAGCCCCTGTTTGACCTCGGCCGCGCTCTCGACTTTCACGAACATGATGCCGCTGACGCCGAGATTGAGCTGCTTGCCGATGCCATCCGCCGCCCTGGCCGGGTCGGGGGCGATCTCCTGTGTCTTTACGACGAGCGGATGCGTCAGTCGCCGCAACGGTGAGGTGCGCAGCGCGCCAGCTTGCTGCATGCCTTTCACGAAGTCCGCATAAGCCGGAAGCGCGCGATCGACGCCACCCTCCATGCTCCCGTCGAAGATGAAGTCGGAGGATTTGTAGGCAACCGCTTCTGCGGCGAGTTCGAGTGGTGTCTTCTGTGGCGCCGCTGGCGTGGTTGGCGCGCTGGCCGCCGCACCGCCCGGTCCACGGCCGCCGAATCGTCGATTGCTCGGCGCATACAGGCCGAAGACCGGCTTGTTCTGTTCGAGCAGATCGATCATCGGATTCAAGTGGGGCTTGCGCGACTGCGCGCCGACAGTGAAATACCCGCCGACCAACAAACCTGCGATGACGACGAACTTCAATCGACGCACAGGGCCTCCTCGCGTGAGAGAAACGCAGAGTATATCCGCTGTACGCAGCTCAGGCGGCACCGCCACTGGCGATTGCCGCCTGATTCAATGCTAGCGCCGATAATTCCCGTTTCCTTCGCGATAGCCCTCGTCGTAGCCGGCGCGGAAGCCGTCGCGATAGACATCCTTGTAACGGTTCTTGTCGCCGTACGAATCGAGGTAGCCGCGTTCCGCTGAACGATACCGGCCGTGACGCGTGGCGTCGAACCGATCGTTGTCGCGGCCATCGTCGAGCCCCTGCGCGCGACCGTCGCGATACCCGTTCTCGTATGCGGTGTCGCCGTAGCGCGAACCGCGGTAATACGGATCGTAAGTGCCGTTCGGTACGCGATTGCGTCCAGGCACTCGGCCAACACCGCGGTCGTTATCGGGATAGGGATACGTCCGCCACGTGCCGTACGGATCGTAGCCGCCATTGCCATAGCGGCCGTACGGCTCGTAGACGTTCTCGCCGTAAATCACTCGCGCGTTGCGGTTGCGCGCGGCCGTCGCTTCCGCTTGCCGGCAGCTCGTGGCGCCCGGCTGGCGCCCAGGTGGCACGCCGTCATACCAGACACGGCACATGTTGGCTTGGGGGAGCTGCCCGGGCGGGACGCCCTGTGCGCGCGCAATGTCGTTCCGGTTTCTTCCACGGCTCTGTGCATCTGCCGTGGAGGCCAGCGGCAAAAGCGCGGTAAGAGCCACAATCACTGCGGTCGTTCGAAACATTCGGTCACCTCGCGATTCCAGCCCGTCTGACGGGCCGCCTCAGCGCCGATACTGCACGACCGGTACCAACCTCGAGCAGAACCTGAATCCGCCAAAAACCGCGCGCATCGACGGCTCGGTTGCGGGCGTGCGTCCTCTCGTCCGGACGCGACGCGAGTCATGTACCATGAGCGAGGGCCGAAACCCGGAGCCCACTTGAGTGAATAGCGCCAACGGCGCGAACTGCGCGAACGCCGCCCGTTTCGCCCATACACTCGGATTACCTCGACGCCACGATGCGCAACGCAAGTGAATTGAGGGGCTAAACCGTTGATTCCCTACCACGACGAAAACGCGACCACACGTCCCGCGGTCGTCACGATGGCCATCATTGCAATCTGCTCACTCGCGTGGATTGTGGTGCAAGGGGCGGGCGCCACACTTCCTCTTGCTCGTTCGGTCTGTAACCTGGGACTGATTCCTGGCGAGCTCACCGGCCTGCTCCCGCCGGGTGCGAGCTTCCCGATCGGCGAAGGGTTGAAGTGCGTGATCGATCCAGGTGCGCAGCCGTTGAACATCTTCACCTCGATGTTTCTGCACGGTTCGTGGATGCACCTCATTGGCAACATGTGGTTCCTGTGGCTGTTCGGGAACAACGTCGAGGATTCGATGACGCGACCGCGCTTCGTCGTGTTCTACGTGCTGTGCGGCATCGCGGCCGCGATGCTGCAGGTGATTGTCGAGCCCAATTCCAGCGCGCCAATGGTCGGCGCGTCCGGCGCGATCAGCGGGGTGATGGGCGCATACCTTGTGCTCTATCCACGCGTTCGCGTCTACACATTGGTGCCACTTGGCTTCGTCTTGACCACGATGCGTCTGCCTGCGTGGGGAATGCTGATCTACTGGATGGTGCTGCAGCTTGCAGGAGGCGTGACCGGCATTTTCTCGGAAGAAAGCGGCGGCGTCGCGTTCTGGGCGCATGTCGGCGGGTTCCTTGCGGGGGTCATCCTGATCAAATTGTTCGCCAAGCCAAAGCACGTGATCATGCACCAGCAACAGCACTGGCAGCCTCGGGAAGTCGGATGGCGTTGACAAGGACCGCGTAGCACGCGACAGCTCGAGTGATGCTCACGAAGGCAAGGCGGCGACGGATCGGCCGTTGGCTGCACGAGCGACACGAAACCGCCGGGGCCCATCCGCCAGTAGTGCATCGCGCGCCGTGGTGGCAGGTGATGTGCCTCACGGGCGTCGACTACTTCTCGACGCTCGGCTACCAGCCTGGTATCGCCTTTCTGGCGGCGGGTCTCCTGTCGCCGGTGGCCACGCTGATCCTGGTGCTGCTCACGCTCTTCGGCGCGCTGCCCATCTATCGCCGGATCGCCGAAGAGAGCCCGCACGGAGAAGGCAGCATCGCCGTACTCGAACATCTTCTTCCGCGCTGGCGCGGCAAGGTCTTCGTGCTCGTGCTGCTCGGATTTGCCGCGACCGACTTCGTCATTACCATCACGCTGTCGGCGGCGGACGCCACCGCGCACATTATCGAGAACCCGTTCTTCCCCGCGTCGCTGAGTCGCCCCGTCGAAATCACGCTCTTGTTGCTCGCGCTCCTTGCCGCGATTTTTTTGAAAGGCTTCAAGGAAGCGATTGGCCTGGCCGTTGCGATTGTCGCCGTCTACCTCCTGCTGAACGTCATTGTTGTCGCGTGGGGGTTGCTCTACGTGTTCGATCACGCAGACCTGCTGTCGGCGTGGCGCATCTCGCTGGCGCTCGAGTACGAAAATCCGGCGCGCGCGCTGTTTGCCGCGGCCATTCTCTTCCCCCGGCTGGCGTTGGGGCTGTCGGGATTCGAAACCGGCGTGGCGGTGATGCCGTTGGTCGAGGGCGGCAACTCCGACTACACGGCGGCCATCGCCGGCCGCATCCGGAACACGAAGAAGCTGCTGGTCACGGCAGCGTCGATCATGAGCGTCATGCTGATGGCGAGCGCGCTGGTGACGACGGTCCTGATTCCGCCGGAGAAGTTTCAACCTGGCGGCGAGGCGAACGGTCGTGCGCTCGCGTATCTCGCGCATGAGCATCTTGGCGAAGCGTTTGGCACCGCCTACGACCTCAGCACAATCGCGATCTTGTGGTTTGCCGGGGCGTCGGCCGTCGCCGGACTCCTGAACCTGGTGCCGCGGTATCTGCCCCGCTACGGCATGGCGCCCGAGTGGGCGAAGTCGCGGCGGCCGCTCGTGCTCGTGATTGCAGCAATCACAGTCGCGATCACCATTCTGTTCGATGCGAGCGTCGATGCCCAGGCCGGCGCCTACGCGACCGGTGTGCTCGTGCTCATGACATCAGCCGCCGTGGCGGTGACGCTCAGCACCCGCCGCGCCGGACGGATGTGGCGCCCGTACGCGGTGATTACCGCCGTTTTCCTTTATACGACCATCGCCAACATCGTGGAGCGGCCTGAAGGCATCAAAATCGCGACGTTTTTCATCGGTTCGATCATTGCCGTGTCCATGCTCTCGCGCGCGCTGCGCGTCACCGAGCTGCGCGTCCACGCCGTGGAACTCGATGACACGGCGCAGCGGTTCGTCAAGGAGGCGTCGAGCGGCCGGACCATTCGCATCATCGCGAACCGCCCCGACACCGGATCCGAGGCCGAATACGACGGCAAGCTGCGCGAAGCGATCGACTCCCATCACCTTAGGCCCGACGAGCCGGTGCTGTTTCTGGAGGTGCAGCTCGGTGACGCGTCGGAGTTCAGCGGCACCTTGAATGTGGAAGGCGTCGAGGTTGGCGGCCATCGCGTGCTGCGCTGCGCTGGTCCGGCGGTGCCCAACGCCATTGCCGCGTTCCTGCTGCACGTGCGCGATCTCACCCGTCTGATCCCGCACGCGTATTTCGGGTGGACCGAGGGCAATCCCATCACCTACGTGCTGAAGTACCTTGCACTCGGCGAAGGCGATACGGCGCCCGTCACTCGCGAAGTGCTGCGGCAGGCCGAACCTGATCCTGAACTGCGCCCGCGGATTCACCTCGGTTGAACTTCGGCATCCCCTCCGGCACATAATGTGAGGCGCATGCGCATTGTCGTGCCCAAGGAAACGTCGCCCGGCGAGCAGCGTGTCGCTCTCGTGCCGGAATCGTGTAAGAAGTTGATCCAGGCCGGCTACGAGATTGCGATTGAGTCCGGAGCCGGTGACTTCGCCGGTCTTGCCGATGACAGCTATCGCGAGCTTGGCGTTGCCGTGCAGTCCGAACCGGCGGACCTTCTTGGATCCGCCGATCTCATGCTCAAGATCACGGCGCCGGTCACCAGTCAGTCCGGACGCGACGAGGTTCGCTGGCTGCGGCCCGGCACCATCTATCTCGGCTCGCTGATGCCGCTGCGAAACCTCGAAGCGGTGCGAGCGCTTGCCGCGCGGAAGGTCACCGCGTTCTCGACCGACGCCATCCCCCGCACGACGCGGGCGCAGTCGATGGATACGCTCTCCTCGATGGCCAATATCAGCGGCTATAAAGGCGTCTTGCTTGCCGCCGTGGGTCTCAATCGGTATTTCCCGATGCTGATGACGGCTGCGGGGATGGTCCGCCCCGCCAAAGTGTTTGTCATCGGCGCGGGTGTAGCCGGCCTGCAGGCGATCGCGACCGCGAAGCGGCTCGGCGCGAATGTCGTGGCGACCGACGTGCGGCCCGAAGTAAAGGAACAGATCGAGAGCGTCGGTGCCAAGTACGTTGGCATCGAGCTCCAGCAGAGCGCCGCAGCCGGCGGCGGCTACGCCAAAGAATTGTCAGCGGACGATCAGGAACGCCAGCGCCAGCTCCTCGTGGAAGAGTGCGCGCAGTCAGACGTCGTCATCACCACCGCGCTCATTGGCGGCGTGTTCGCGCCGCGGCTTCTGACCGCCGATACCGTGAAAACAATGAAGCCGGGATCGATGATCGTCGACCTCGCGGCTGACGGCGGCGGCAACTGTGAGCTGTCGAAACCGGGGGAAACCGTTCGCGTCGGCGGCGTGACCATTCTTGCGCCGCTTAACGTCCCCGCGACGATGCCGTTTCATGCAAGCCTGTTGTTCTCGCGAAATCTGACCGCCTTCGTCCAGGCGTTCACGAAAGACAACGCCTTCCATCTCGACTTCAACGACGACATCCAGCAGGGCGCGCTCATCACCCACGATGGGGAAGTGAGACACGCGCGGACCCGAGACGCCTTGCAGAAAACAGACATGTAACAAGGAGGAACTGATCGTGGATTACTGGCCGACGCTGTACGTGTTCGTGCTGGCGTCCTTTATCGGGCTCGGCGTCATCCGGCGAGTGTCGCGTCTGCTTCACACGCCACTGATGTCGCTGACCAACGCGATCTCTGCAATCGCAGTCGTCGGGTCGATTCTCCTCACGGGGGGCGACTACCCGCAAGGGATCCGGCTTCTGGGAGCAATTGCGCTCTTTGCCTCCATGACGAACATCGTCAGCGGATTTCTCATCACCGATCGCATGCTGAGGATGTTCAAGTCCGACAAGCGCGGCGAAGGGATCCATTAGACATGATCTACGGCGCCACCCAGTTCGGGTATCTCGTTGCGTCGGCTCTCTTCGTCTTCGCACTGCATTGGATGAACACGCCCACGACCGCCCGAAAAGGTGTGTACGCGGGCGTCGCGGCAACGGCGATGGCCGTTATCGTCACGTGGGCTGACCCATCCGTCGTCCATCATCTTTGGATCATCCTGGCGATCATCGCCGGATTCATCGTCGGCGTTCCCCTGTCGAGGGTCCCGTTGACTGCGGTGCCACAACGGACTGCGCTGTCGCACGCGTTTGGCGGGGCCGCGGCCGGGCTGGTCGGCACCGGCGAGTTCTACCTGCGCTTGTCGGAAGGGCACGGAGGGTTGACCAAGTTCCAGATGGTGGCCCTCATCGCCGAGGTGATTCTTGGATATCTGACATTCACCGGAAGCCTGATGGCCGCCGGCAAGCTCCAGGAACTGAAATGGGTGCCACAACGACCGGTGACGTACCCGTTTCAGAACGTGATCAACTTGCTGCTGTTGGGCGTCGCTGTGGCGCTGGCGGTTGCGATCACGATCTCGCCGGCGGCCCCCTGGGCGCCGGCTGCGTTCGCCGGCGTGATTGTCCTGGCGCTGCTCTTCGGGATTCTCCTCATCATCCCGATTGGCGGCGCAGACATGCCGACAGTGATCGCGATTCTGAACTCGTATGCCGGACTCTCGGCGGTCGCAATGGGCTTCGTGCTCGACAACAAATTGCTGATCACCGCCGGCGCGCTCGACGGATCGAGCGGCCTGATCCTGGCCATCATCATGTGCAAGGCGATGAACCGCTCGTTTACAAACGTATTGTTCGGCGCCTTTGGTCAGGTCAAGCAGACCAAAGCCATCGGTGAAGAACAGGTCTACAAATCAGAGACGACCGAAGGGGCCGCGCAGGTGCTCGAGCAGGCGAACCTGGTAGTCATCATCCCGGGCTACGGAATGGCGGTGTCCCAGGCCCAGCACAAAGTTCGCGAGCTTTATGATCAACTCAAGAAACGCGGCATAACGGTGAAGTTCGCTATTCACCCCGTCGCCGGCCGGATGCCTGGTCACATGAATGTGCTGCTCGCCGAGGCGGACATCCCGTACACGGATCTCGTGGAAATGGATGAAATCAACCCGGACATGCCGCACGCGGACGTCGCGCTGGTCGTCGGCGCCAACGACGTCGTCAATCCTGCCGCCCGCACCGACAAGACGAGCCCGATTTACGGAATGCCGATCATCGATGCCGACAAGGCACGCACGGTGTTCGCGATCAAACGCAGCAAGAACCCCGGGTTTGCCGGCATCGACAACCAGCTCTACTTCTCTGATCGAACGTGGATGCTCTTCGGCGACGCAAAAAATGTGATCGGCGAGCTCGTGAAGCAGCTTGCCGGCGGGTCCGGGACGCACTGAGCTGTTGCAGGAGGGCGCGCAGAGAACGTATGCGCCTCCTGTACTTGCGAATATGGATCCTGTTAAGCATTGCCATTTTTCGCGACAGCCTCGCCGTTTCAGGAAGAAACGAACGCCGCCGTCGGGGTAGGATTCGCGCATGCGCCGAATAGCTCTGCTGCTACTCGTTGTTATCGCGACACCCTGTCTGGCTCAGTCCGACTCGCCGCCGCAGGCGGCCAGTTCGGATCCGTGGTTCTCAACCTTCTCGATCATCGCGTTCGATCCATCGACGCAAGAGCTCGGCGTCGGAGTGCAGTCGCGCGCGTTTGGCGCGGGCGCGGCGGTTCCGTTCGCCGAACCTGGCGTCGGAGCTGTTGCCACACAGGCGTCGGCAAATCGCCAATATGGACCAAAGGCGATGGCGCTGCTCAAGAAGGGATTGAGTCCGGCCGAGGCGATCAAGCGGATCACCGACGAGGATCCCGGACGCGATACGCGGCAGGTTGCCGTGATCGACACCCAAGGCCGATCCGCGGTTTACACCGGCAAGCGTGTGATCGATCGCAACTTCGACAAGAACGATCCGGTGCACTTTGGCGGCTACGCGGGCCACCTCACGGGAAAGAATTTCTCGGCACAAGGAAACACGCTCGCCAGCGAGGAAGTGGTCAAGGCCATGGCGGCGGCGTACGAAAGCGGCAAGGGCTCAATGGCGGAGCGGTTGATGGATGCGCTAGACGCCGGTCAATCGAAAGGCGGCGACACGCGCGGCATGCAGTCTGCCGGCCTTCTCGTCGTTCGCCCGCTCCCTTCGAATTCCGAATCGACCGTCGAGCGCATCGTCGACATCCGCGTGGACGATGCGGAGAATCCGTTCAGGGAGCTGAGGCGGCTGATGAACATGACCCTGGGCGTGCCGAATCGCCTCACCGAGAGCGCCGCGCAGCTCGCCAAGCAAAGCAGGTTCGCCGAAGCGATTGCCGAGCAGAAGAAGGCGCTCGAGATCAATCCGCGTTCCGAACAGCTGCAGTACGCGCTCGCGCAGATTTATGCGCAGTCGGGCGACGAAAAGAACGCGATGACGATGCTCAATCAGGCAATCACGCGGCAGCCAAATGTCTGGAAGTCACGGGCGGCACAGGATCCGGTATTCGCGAAGTTGAGGGACTCGGCCGAATTCAAGCGCCTGGTGGGCAGTAATTAACTCGCCAAGGGCCCTGCCCTTGATATCCGGCTAACTCCGCGGCCCTTGGCTAGTTCTTGTTGTTGGCTTGGCGCGCTCCGCGCGCCGTAGACCGTTATGCGAGTCTACAACGCGTACAAAATTCACGTCTGTGTCCGCATAACGGTCTAAGCCCAGTCGGGCGATTCGGCCAGTGCCTCGGCCCGTTGGCGCAGCGCGATATTCAAGAGCCCTGCGACAGCCAGCAGGATCGCCGCGGCCACGATAACGCCCGTCCACGAAACGTACGCAAATTTCTGGAGCAGGAACAGGGCGAAGGTGCCGCCCACCATCGACATGAGCATCCACGCAAACAACGTCATGCTCGCGACCGACTTTTGCGGCGCGCTGGCGAATGGCAGTCGCGGATCGACGAGCAACGCGCCTTGCAGCATGATGTGACTCAGCAGGCCCAGGAACGCTGCGTGAACGATTCCGTGGACGGCATGCTGGTAGCGCCACGTCAAGATTGCGGCGAGAAACACCGCGAATGGCGTGAGGAACAACCAGACAATGACGTTCTTCATCGCCAGCATCAAGCGGGTGCGCGAGGCCGGCGTCACAAAGTAGATCCAGGCGGCGAGGAAGGCGTCAGACATTGAAAGATGCTGAATGAGGATCGTGGGGAAAAACAGGACCGCCACCGCCACGAGGTTGAACGCTTCGCCATCCTGCTCGACGCGAAATGGATCAGCGCCCGAGCCGTCGCGCGCACCGATGAACATGTAGAGGAGGGTGAGCGGTATCGTCGACAGAATTCCAAGTCGAACGCGAACATCGTGGCGAAAATGTGCCCGCACGAGCAGCATAACCGCGCGTGGTTCATCGCTCCTGAAAAACCACGCTGCACGGCGCGCACGGCCTCCGGCATTCGCCGGCGCGTCGCTGGATATGCGTGAGAGATGCTCGGCGTAGCCGGCCGCCAACGGTCCGCGAAGAAGAACGGCCATCGCGCCCAGAAAGACCACGGAAATGGCCGCTCGGCCCCAAACACTGGCGTCGGTTGTTCCGCTCGCAATCTCGAGATAGCTCGCATACCACGCCGGGGGCAGGAAGTACAACCACACGCCGCGCGGCAGCGCGGCATCCGCCAGCTGCGATTGATCAATGAACCCGAGCAGCAGAAACACTCCTCCGTACGCAATCATGCCGATGAATATTTGCGTGTAGCCGAGAATTCGCTGTAACCGCGCGGGCCCGACCGTACGAAGCACGATGCCGTAAACCGCGACAACGGTGAACGTTGTTGCGAGGGAGCACGCCAACAACGAAACCACCGCAGCAAACCCACGCGCCAGATGCACGCCGCGGGCGAACGTCTGAACGATCACGATCGGCCAGCCCATGAGCGCGGCGAGCAGAGTGGCGTGGAAGACGATGTTGGTGAGACGCACCGCGAAAAACGTGCGTGAGGAAATTGGCAGCGGGCCCAGGATTGAGTGATCGGTCGAGGCCACCATCGTCGGCACATGTTGCGTGAGAAGCGCGGTCACGACGAGCGTCGAGAGATACGCGAGCGTCACCACGCCGGTGAGCAACACGTCTCGATTGATGAATGTGACAGCGGCGGCGCTGAAGCCGAACGTGCCGTAGACGATCATCATGAGCGCCCAATTACGTGCGCTGCGAAGCGAGTACGTGGTGCGGTCGTGTTGCAGAGGCGGCCGGAAGTCTGCGCGCAGCAGCGTGCGGCTGATCGCCTTCCACTGCACATAGTCGACGCCGGCACGCTCGAGGAGCGCCCTCATGCCCGCTCGAGCGCGCGAAGGATGTCGCCGGTGATCTGGCCGACGTCCCGCACGCCTGTCAGCTTCGCGAACGCCTCATCAAGCGTTGATGTTCCGGTGGCGACAGCGATTTCGCCCGGTGTGCCCGACGCAATCTGGCGCCCTTTGTCGATGACGAGAATCCGCGTGCACACGCGCTCGACCACTTCGAGAATGTGCGAGCAAAAGAGGATGGAGCAGCCCTGAGCTGCGAGCGTGCGCAGCAATTCTTTGACCACTCTCGCGGCGTTCGCGTCGAGACCATCGAGCGGTTCGTCGAGGATGAGCACCTGCGGACGGTGGATGAGCGCGGCCGCAAGCACTACTTTCTGCTTCATACCCTTCGAGAATCCGTTCAGCCGGAGATGGCGCGAGTCGCCCAACCCGAGCAACTCGAGCAGCTCCTCGCGCCGTGGCGCGGTCGCATCCGCATCGAGATGGTGAAGACAGGAGATCATCTCGAGGAATTCCGCGGCGGTAAGCGCTTCGTAGAGCACAGGCTGCTCCGGCACGTAGCCCAGTCGCTTCTTGGCCTCGAGAGGTTGTTCGACAATGTCGAACCCGGCCACACGAGCGCGACCCGCGGTCGGGAGAATAAGGCCGGTGAGAATCTTGACCGTCGTTGATTTGCCGGCGCCATTGGGGCCAAGGAAGCCGAGGATTTCGCCGGGCTCGACGCGAAGATTCAGGTCGATGACCGCCCACTTGGAATCGTAGGCGCGCGACAGCATCTCGGTTTCGATCATGCGTGCGTGAGATACGTGATCGGAATCCGCGTGAGCTCGTCAGGAACGTAATCCCAATGATAGTGCCGCCTTGCCGAATGACATAAAGTCGAAGCATGGCGCAACTGCGCGGCGTTCGTGTCGTGGTCGTGGGTGGCGGGTTGTCCGGTCTCGCAGCGGCTCGCGCGTTGTCGCGCGCCGGCGCCGATGTTCATGTCATCGAAGCGCGCGAGCGGCTTGGCGGGCGCGTGTGGACGCTGCGCGAAGACGACTTCTCGCCTGAACCCGTGGAGCTTGGCGGCGAATTCATCGACGGCAGCCATTCCGCTATTCGAGATCTCGTCCGCGAACTCGGACTGGAGCTCACGCGCGTGATCCGCGAGGGCTTCGGTCTCGCCCTCGAAGTGGACGGGCGTCTGCGGATACACACCACGCAGCAGCCAGTGTGGCGCCGCTTCCAAAAGACACTCGAGGACGCTGCACAAGCCTTCCAGGAAAGCGAACGCAACTGGCAGTCATCCGTTGCCGCGGCGTTGGGACGACGATCGTTGGACGACCTGCTACGCGCACGGCAGGCATCGGCCGATGTCCGCGCCCTGGCAGCGGCGCTGCGCGGGTTCTTTGTGGCCGATTCCGATGTGTTGTCCGCCCTGGTTGGCGTGGAACTGGTGATGGATGATACCGATCCCGGTCACGTGCCGCTTTTCCGGGTCAGCGGCGGCAACGAGCTGCTCGTCAACGCGTTGACCCGCACCAGGAACGTCCGCTTTTCGCTGCGGCGTGCGGTGAAACGCGTGCAGCAGAGCGCCACCGAGGTCACCGTCTCCATCGTCGAGCCCGACGGAAGCGTTGCTACCGTGCGCGCCGATTACCTCGTCGTCACCGTGCCGCCAACGGTGCTGCGCACGTGGACGTTCTCACCGGCGATGCCGGCCGCTCAGCGTCGCGCGTTCGAAGCGCTGTCGTACGGATTGGCGACCAAAGCGCTCCTGCGCTTCGACCGGCGCTGGTGGCGGCGCCGCGGCCAGCCTCGCGCCTTCGGCACGAACTTACCGATCGGCGCAGTCTGGGAAGCCACAGAAGCGCGCACTGGGCCGGCAGTTCTCACGCTTCTTGCAGGTGGACGCGCCAGCGACGAACTGCAGGAGATACTCGAAGGCGGCGGCGGCGACGCGGTGGTCGAGCGCCTTCGCTGGTTAGGCGATCCCGAACCGCTGCGTGAGATCCGCAGTATCACTTGGCAGCGCGATCGCTGGGCGCGTGGAGGATACGCGTTTTTCGGCCCGAGCTTCGAGCCGGCATGGCGCGATCACCTGTCACGCGCCTTCGGCCGCGTGTTCTTCGCCGGCGATCACACGAGCCGCAAGTATCAAGGCTATATGAACGGCGCGGTTGAAAGCGGCCAGCGTGTGGCCAAGGAGGTGGCGGCCTTACATCGGCTGAGTCTTGGCACTAGTAACGAGTAGCGAGGGTATCTCGCACGCACTACTCACCCTTGCGACCCCGTTACTCGCTACGCGCTACCTCGCAACTATACCCGTTGACAATATAGCCACTGTGGCTATAATGTCGACGCCTGCCGAACGGAACAGCCACGCGCGGCGGAGAAGCCATGAACCCCGAGTCGTTTCTTCCACTACCACCAGCCACATTTCACATCCTGATGGCGCTCGCGGACGAGGACCGCCACGGTTACGCGATCATCCAGGAGATCGCGGCACGCACCGGCGGCGAGATCCGTATGAGCGCAGGCACGCTGTATCGGTCGATTCAGCGCATGATCGAGCAGGATCTCATCGTCGAAGTGCACGAACGGCCGGCGCCGGAGTTCGACGACGAACGGCGCAGGTATTACCGCATCACGAAGTTCGGCACTGCCGTGGCGCGAGCAGAAACGCGGCGGCTGCAGGACCTGGTGCGGCTCGCGCGCGCCAGCGGCTTTGTGCCACGGAACGCGTCGTGAAGCGCTATCGCGCGCTCCTGCATTTCTACCCCGCGTCGTTTCGCGGCGAATACGGCCGCGAGATGGATGCCATCTTCACGCGCCGATACCAGCGCGCCCCTCACCTCGCAGCGCGGATCGCACTCTGGGCCGAGGCGATCATCGACGTGCTCACGAACGCGCCCGCCATCCACTGGGACATCCTGCGCCAGGACATTCGTTTGTCTCGACGCGCGCTGTGGCGCGCGCGGCTCTTCAGCGTGACGGTGATCCTCGTGTCGGCAATCGGCATCGGCGCGACGACAGCGGCGTTCTCGCTCGCTGACCACGTACTGATTCGGCCGCTACCCTTCCGGTCCCCCGAACGGCTGGTCAAGCTGTGGGAAAACCACGCATATCGCGGATACGGACGGATGGAGGTGTCGCTTCCCAGCTTCGCCGAGTGGAAGAAGCAAAGTACGTCGTTCGAGAACATAGCGGCATTCACCACGTTTGCTTCCAATCTGCTTAGCAGCAGCGAGCCGGTGCGTGTCGATGGCGCGGGGATGGTCGGCGACTTGTTCGGCGTGCTCGGTGTCGCGCCGACGCTTGGCCGGGGCCTCCGCGAAAACGACAGTGAACCGGCTGCTGCACCTGTGTTGGTCTTGAGCGATCGCTTGTGGCGCGGCCGGTTCAATGCTGACCTGCTCATTGTCGGCAAGAGCGTGACGCTGGACAATCAGGCCTGGACCATCGTCGGCGTCATGCCGCCGTCGTTCGAATTCCCGGGTCGCAACACCGACTGCTGGATGGCGTTCAAGTTCCCGCCCGCGATGTACGAGCAGCGCAACAACAACTTCCTTCAAGTTATCGCGCGGCTGAAACCAGGCGTGACGATCGCACAGGCGCAGGCCGAGTTGACCGTGATCGTCAAGCGTCTCGCGACGCAGTTTACCGATCTGAATCCGCAGGCCGCCGCCAAGGTCCTGCATCTACGCGACGAGCTCTCGCCGCAAACGCGTCAGCTGCTCTGGGGCCTGGTCGGCGCAGCAGCAGCAGTCTTGCTCATCGCGTGTGCAAACCTCGCCAACCTGTTTCTGACGCGAGCGCTGTCACGGCGACGCGAACTGGCGGTGCGAGCCGCATTGGGTGCGGGTCGCCAGCGGCTGGTAAGGCAGCTGTTCACGGAGGGGCTTCTTCTCGCCGGGGCCGGTGGTGTCGCCGGTGTCGCGCTGGCCGTCGCGGCACTCCCGTCAGCCACACGGCTGGTTCCAAACAGTTTGCCCATCGCCGAGACGCCGCCACTCGACTGGCGGATGCTCATCGGAGCAGTGGTCGCGACCCTGGCCACGGCAATGGCGTTCGCGCTTCTGCCGGCGCTGCGCTTCGCGCGTCATGCCGACGCCACTGCCCTTCGCGAGGGCGTGCAGACCGGCACTAGCCGGCGGACGGAGCGGCTTCGCTCTGCACTCGTCGTGGCAGAAGTCACCGCGTCGGTAGCGTTGCTTGTCTGTTCCCTCCTGCTCGTGCGTGCGCTCGTCAAAGTGAGCGCAACTGATCCGGGGTTTCGCGCGGAGGGCGTTTTGACGCTGCGCACGGCGCTGCCAACAACGACATACGCGAAGACCGAGCGCCGCATGCAGTTCTATAACCGCGTGCTCTCCGAGATCCGCGCGCTGCCTGGCGTCACGGGCGCCGCGTATATCAGCTTTCTGCCGATGGTGATGCGGGGCGGCATCTGGGGCGTGGCCGTGGACGGGCAGCCGGAGGATCCCACGACAAAGAACACGGTGAGCTTGCGTCAGATCACTCCCGGATTTTTCGCCGCAATGGGGACTCCCGTGCTGCATGGTCGCGACCTGAGCGACAAGGACACCGGCAACACGCCACTGGTTGCTGTCGTCAGTGAGTCGTTTGTGCGCAGGCATTGGCCCTCTGCCGATCCAATCGGACGCCGCGTATTCGTCGCATTCAATGACCGCACCGTGGTTGGAGTGGTGGGCGACATTCGCGTGCGTGGCCTCGAACGTGAGAGCGAGCCGCAGCTCTACATACCGGCGGCGCAGCTGCCGGATGGCGCAATGGTGTTCTACGCGCCCAAGGACCTCGTGGTTCGCAGCTCCGTGCCGCCGGCATCGCTGACCGAATCGATCCGCGCGATCGTGGCCCGCGCGGACCCGCAGCAGCCGATCTCGGAAGTGACAACGTTGAGCGAGATCGTCGGCGCCGAAACCGCGCCGCGCCGCGTGCAGGTGCGAGTGCTGACGACGTTCGCGGTGATTGCGCTAGCCCTTGCGTGTGTCGGATTGCACGGCGTACTCGCCTACTCCGTTTCGGCCCGCGCGCGTGAGATCGGCGTGCGAATCGCGCTCGGAGCCGAGCGCAAGACGATTCTTGCGATGGTCTTGCGCCGCGGATTTGCGCTCGGTGCCTTCGGGGTTGTCCTGGGCGGCGTGCTCTCGGTCGCAGCTGGGCGTGCCATGCAGGCGCTGCTGGCAGGCGTCAGTCCGACCGATGTCGCCGCGTTCACGGCGATGGCCGTGCTTTCGCTGATCATCGTCGTGGCTGGCAGTTTGCTGCCGGCGCTGCGCGCCGCACGAGTGGATCCAATCACGGTCATTCGATCGGAGTGACGGCGATTCGATAGACCGCAACAGGCCAAAAGGGGTCGACAGTCACCAGTGATACGCGATTGAAGCCGTCGATCCACACCTCTCTCGGAGTTGAGAAGACGGCGGAGGTGGGTTGCTCCGGCGCCGCGACAAAACTTCCAACGGGGCGATCGTTCACCAGCACCGTAATCGACGCGCGAACCTCCGGCGAGGTCAAGCGCGATCGGGCATCGATCGTCAGTCGCACGGCATGGTCCGTCGGAAGCTGCAAGGGCAGCGTGAGCGTCGCGGGAGAGCTTGCCGTCCACCACGCGGTGCCGGTCTGGTCGCCCGTGAGCGACCCCCACCCGTCAAGGAGAAACCGTCCGGCGCGGCCTTCCATCTTCAGATCGACCGCGGCCCGCAGCGGCTCGATCCCGAGCAGATCGTAGCGATCGATCGGCAGTCCCGTTTGCCAGGCGAAGACGGCATTGGCCGGAAATGCGAAAGGATAAAAATACGGTGGCCTGGTGTATACCTCCGCTTGCTGACGCGTCATCTCGGCAAAGCTCACCGCGCGATCGCGTGGCAGCATGCCGGAGCGATACTGCTCCATGAGCAAGTAGTTCCATACGATTCCGCCGACTGCCAGAATCGCGATTGCCGTGGTCGGCCGCGCGAGCAACGCTTGAGTGATCAATGCGAGGCCCGGCGCGAGCATCACCAGGCAACTCACGAAACGCCGGCCGCCGAACGACCAGCCCGAACCGAGATCGGGCGTTGCACCGTTGATCCACGCGGCGGTCAACACGATCAACACGGCGGCCACAGCCCACCACCAACGGCGTCTGGCGTAAGCGATCGTGCCGAACAGCGCGAGATAGGCGACCGGCGTCCACGAGAAGAAGCCGTGCCATGACGACCACAATGTTTCCATCCACCTTGACTGAAACGGTGAAAGAAACCCTTCTTCTCCTCCGACCAGTGCGAGCCGCTCGCGGCTGAACAGGATGGCCGAATGTGCGAGCTGCAACGCAAGCAGCGGGGCAAAGCCGATGAAGGCCCACAACGCATAGCGCCCCGCTACTTTGAGACGCGCGGTGAGCGGTTGAGGCAACGCGAGCACCTGCATCGCAGGAAGGAGGACAAAAACGGCTTCCTGAGGGCGCGTGATAAACGCGAGCCCGAGTAGAAACCCGATCCACGCGAGCTGCCTGGCCGTTGCGTGCCGTGGATCACATTGCGCAGCAGCGGCGACAAAGAGGGCGACGAAGCCAAATGACGCCGCGTGCGTCATCGACGGCTCGTAGACCATGTACCAGAACAACGAAGTGGCGCCGAAAACCAGCAGCGTCGCGGCAAGAGCAGGACCACGAGCGAACTCACGGCGCAGAAGGCGGTGCACGACGAGGACGCCAACCGCGCCAATCACAAACGACGAAACCAGAGCGGCGCGCACATAGGAGGTCGTCAACCCGATCGCCACGGGATCGGCTGGCGCGGACCACCAGCCGGCGCTCCTACCGATCGTGTCGGCGACAGCAACTATGAGATAGAGTGGCAACCACACGGGAACGGGTCCAATCGGAACGATATGGGCAGGCCGGGGCGGCTGTTGCAGATAGAGGAACTCGCGCGTGACATCGAGATCGCGATCGAAGATGACGCTGCGCAACTGCGTGAAGTAGATGACACCGTCAGTGGTTACCCCGTGCGCGTCCTCGATCTGTACGGCAAAGGCAAACAGGAGCACGAGCCAGACAATGTGATAGTCCGCGGTTCGAACCAGGAAAGTCCGCCACGCCTCCTGCCGCTCGGCGGCGAGCCGCCAGGACCCAGCGGCAAGAAGAGGCACGCCCGTCGCGAAAACGAGCCACGTGCCGGATCGCGGCGGAAGGTGCAGCAACCAGCCCGCCCAGACAACAATCAACGCGGCAAAAAGCAACCATCGACGGCTGCGCATCGACATCAACACGGACGTGTCATCGTATGTTCGTTGGTCGAGGCCACGTGATGCAAGACGTGTCGGCGCTCGCCACCGGTCTCATGGAGGATGAGGATGGCATCTGGCTAGCGCGCAGGGCGTCGCCGATTGATTACCCCGACGAGGCCAATGCGTTCTGCTTCGGGGTGGAAGACGGCTCGTTCTGGTTTCAACACCGCAACGCCATGATCGTGGACGCCGTGCGCCGGTTTCCTCCGGCGGGGTTCATTGCGGATATCGGAGCGGGCAACGGTTACGTGTCGCTCGGCCTTCGCCGCGCTGGATTCGAGACGCTCGTCCTCGAGCCGGGACCGCACGGGGTCGCGAATGCTCGCGCACGCGGTCTTCGTCCGCTGATCCGCGCCACATTGCACGACGCCGGCTTTCTTCCCGGTTCTCTTCCGGCGGCAGGTCTCTTCGACGTGCTCGAGCACATCAACGACGATGGCGGCGTGCTTGCCCTGCTCCACACGCTCATCCCGACCGGTGGCCGCGTCTACTTTACGGTGCCGGCTTTCGAGTCGCTCTGGTCGAGCGAAGATGAATTGGCCGGACACCACAGGCGCTACACGATAAGAAGCTTGAGCGCTCGCCTGGCGGACGCCGGCTTCGTGACGGAATTCGCAACCTACTTCTTTGCTCCTTTACCGCTGCCCGTATTTCTATTTCGCTCGATACCCTCGCGCCTCGGCTTTCGCAAAACGCTCGAGGCTGACCAGATTTCAGCGGAGCTGCACCCGCGCGAGAACCTTGCGGTCAAGGCGATCCGCAGCGTCCTGTCAGCCGAGCGCGCGTTCGTCAGTCGCGGATTGCACATTCCGTTTGGCTCGAGCTGTCTCGTGGTCGCGCTTCGTGGATAATCCGGCAGGAGGCATTCGTGGCCGACGTTCCGTACCGGTTGTGGAGTGAGCAAGCGCCCGAACCGCCGCCTGCCGCACGCACGATCGTCGCCAAGCTCAAACCAACGACACCCGAGGGTCGGCGTGCTGCGTTCGGCAAGCGTTTCGAGGCTGCCGTCGAACGGAATGACGCGGAGACCGGCGAACGCGAATCACGTCTCCGCCGACTCATGACCAATGCGCGCATCAAGACGGTTAAGCCGGTTCTTCCCGAAGAAGTGATCGCACCGCCGCCGGCGCCGCGCCGGGCACGCGGGTCAGGGCGGGCGGCTGCGGCAAAGCCGGTAGTGGATCGTTCACGTGGGCTCGTGACGATCGAGGTGCCTCACGACGAGGATCCGAAGCAGATGGCGCGGCACCTCGAAGGCCTCGACACCGAGGTCGAATACGCGTACGTGCCGCGTCCCCGGCGCATGTTTGCCAAGAAGAAACCCAAGCAAGCGGACCCTTTGTTTTCGCGGCAATGGGGGCACGCTGCGGTGCATATTCTCGAGGCGCGTAAGTTGACCTCCTTTGTCGAAGCGACCAAGGTCACGGTTGCCGTTGCCGACAGCGGCATAGACGAGGGCCATCCGGATCTGACCGACGTTGTCGGCGAGTACCGCACGTTTCTGAAGAACGAAGGAAAGCGCGATTATGCCGGCCACGGCACGCACGTCGCCGGGATCATCGCAGCACGGCTCAACAACGGCATCGGCGTCGCGGGTCTGTGCGCAGCCAGGCTTCTAGTGCTGAAGGTGCTGCCCGGCCGGGTGGAATGGGACGCGGCGGCATATTACCGATCGCTCGCCTATTGCCTCGGCCGTGCGCGCGTGCTCAATTTGAGTCTCGGCAGCGAATCGTTCGATCCCGGCGAGAGCGATGTCATTGCCGACCTCATCGAGGGCGGCGTGGTTGTGGTCGCCGCCATGGGCAACGAATACGAGCAGGGAAATCCGGTGGAGTACCCGGCGGCGCTCGCGGGTGTGTGTGCCGTCGGCGCAACCGATCAGGCCGATCGCCGCGGTGAGTTTTCCAACACCGGCAAGCACATCTCGATTTCTGCTCCTGGCGTCTCGATCGTCTCGACGACTCCCACGTATAAGTACGCACTCGGGAAGAGCGATTACGACACGTGGGACGGCACGTCGATGGCCGCGCCGCACGTGGGCGCCGCGGCGGCCCTGTTGATTGCCGAGGACGCGGATCTGAAGCCCGCGCAAGTCATCAAAAAGCTTCAGCGCAGCGCCGACAAGGTTCCGGGGATGGAGCAACGGCCTAGCACGAGTTTGGGCTGGGGTCGTCTCAACATCGAAGCCGCGCTACGATTGTGAGCGGATGGAGATCACCGTAAAAGTGCGGCCGGGCCGGAAAGCCAAAGCCGTCGTGCGCGAGCAGCTGAAAGAGGCGCATCCGCACGCGAAGATTGAAGAGGTGTTCCCCGGCGTCGAAGCTGGCCGTCGCGCGGGGATGCTGGTTGTGACTGTGCCCGATGAGGACGGTGAAGGCGCGCTGCGAGCTCTCCGTGGTCATGACGACGTCGAATACGCTGAACCCGCCGCGGCGCGCAGCGCAAAATCACGCCAAGCGCGGGAACTAAGAACAGAACGGAAACGGCGAACGAGGAAACTTCGCTGATTCGCTCTGTTCTTCGTCCCTTCGTTCCTCCGTTCGCGTTGCATTCTTCGTTCCTAGTTCTTAGACCGTTATGCGGCCACAGACGTGAATTTTGTACGCGTTGTGGACCGTTGCCGCCGCGCGCAGAACGTTCCACGCCCATCCCCTCACCTCGGGTCACAGTAACAAGGGCTTCACGCGCTTGACAATCCGTGGCAGGAATCATACGTTGCCTCGTCACGTGGCTAGCGAGGCCGAGTACGAGCGCGTGCAGGCGCCGTGTTCATGCGACTTTCAACTGCTGGCCGCCACGCAGGTATGAGCATGGAGCACTCTCCCGAGGGCACGGGCCCGCCGCCCCGCCGCGGCCCCTCCGTCGACCTCGATCCGACCGGGATTCTCACGGGCAAGAGCCCGGACAGGCAACGCCGCCAGTTCCTGAACTATTCGTTCTACCGGCTCGACCCGGTGTTCGGGAGGCTCCCCGCCGACGAGCAGCGAGCGGCTGGGTCCGGGTTCATCGAACTGGTGCGGAAGTGGGAGTCTTTGGACGACCTGATCCTCCGCACGTACTCACTCGTGGGCCTGCGCGCGGACGTCGACTTCATGCTCTGGCGGATCGCGTTCGACCCGCTCTGCTTCCAGTCGATGGAAGCGGCAATCAGGCGGTCGCGGCTGGGCGCCTACTTGTCGCAGGTGTATAGCTTCCTTTCGCTGCAGCGCCGGTCGCCGTACGTCAATAAGATGAAGGGCGCCGGAGAAGGAGTTGAGCTTCTGCCCGGCGAGGGGAAGTACCTCTTCGTGTACCCCTTCACGAAGACGCGGGCGTGGTACCGCCTTTCGCCCCACGCGCGGCAGGGGATGATGGACGAACATATCGCCGCCTCCGCGCCGTTCAAGGGCGTCCGCCTGAACACGAGCAACAGCTACGGCATCGACGACCAGGACTTCGTGGTCGCGTTCGACTCGGACTACCCGCAGGAGTTCGTCGATCTGGTGGGGCGGCTGCGTTATACGGAGGCAAGCCTCTACACGCAGCGGGACACGCCGATGTTCGCGTGCGCGAAGGCGCCCATCGACGCGATCCTCGCGCAGCTGGCGAACATGGATTAGCGACGCCGCGTCTGAGGCGAGCTTGTCCACTCCATCGCGCGCGCAACGCCCGATGACGCGGCCTTCTCGACCGACGCGAACATCGGTTCGAAATCATCCGGGCTCCGAGGTCGCCGCGTCGGCCGGTCAGTGGCCGCTACTGGATCGGCCTCGAGACCGCAATTCTTAAGCAGTGCGCACGGGAGCACGCTCTATGTTTCGTCACCCCGATCCTGAGGTCCTCGTCGTCGGCGCCGGTCCGGTCGGTCTCGTCGCGGCCCTGTTCCTACAGCAGCAACGCGTCCGTGTGGAGATCGTCGACACGCACCAGCGAACGACTCAGCACAGCTACGCCCTCGCGATCCATCCGCGCACGCTCCGGATTCTCGACGAGGCAGGACTCTCAGACGGGCTGATTCGCGCGGGGCGGAAGCTGACGAAGGTCGCATACTACGAAGGACGGGAGAGGCGTGCCGAGATCGACTATTCGGCCCTCGCTTCCAAGCATCCGTATCTCCTCGTCATCCGCCAAAGCCAGCTGGAGAGGGCCGCGGAGCAGGCGCTCCAGCAGAAGAAGCTCAAGGTCCTCTGGGGACACCGGCTCCAGTCTCTCGCCGCGGAAGGTGCGACCCTCCGAGCCGAGGTCGCGAAGCTCGACCAGGTCGCGACCGGCTATCCCGTGGCGCGAAGCGAGTGGGTCGTCGTGCGAAGCGAGACGATCCGACCAGCCTATGTCATCGGCGCCGACGGGTACGACTCGGCCGTGCGGCGGATGGCGGGCATCGAGATGGCCGAGCATGGCGAGGGCCAGGTCTTCTCGGTCTATGAGATCGAGGCGACGGGGGAGCTTCCCGCCGAAGTGCGCGTCATTCTCGATCCAGACCTGACGAGCGTCTGCTGGCCCCTCGAGAAGGGGCGATGCCGCTGGGGATTTCAGATCCAGGACGCCTCGGGACACGCAGCATCGATGGAGCGGCTCGAGCAGCTGATCACCGCGAGGGCTCCCTGGTGGACGGCGCGGCCGACGCAGATTTACTGGTCGACGCTCGCCCTCTTCGAGCGGCGCCTCGCGCGGAGCTTAGGCAACGGGGGCATCTGGCTCGCCGGAGACGCCGCGCACCAGGCGGCTCCAGTCGGCGTGCACAGCATGAACTCGGGGCTCGTGGAAGCACGCGAGCTGGCAGCGCGCATATCGCGGATCCAGCGCGCGGAGGGAGCGCCGTCGCTTCTCCAGGAGTTTGCGACCGAGACTTACGAGGCGTGGCAATGGCTCCTCGGCGCCGGAAGGGCGGTGCGGGCGCTTCCGGGGGCTGACCCGTGGGTCCGACAGACAGGGGCGAGGATCCTCGCCTGCATCCCTGCCTCGGGAGACGACCTCGAACCGCTGCTCAAGCAGATCGGCCTCACGGCCGCGCCGTGAGGGCGCGCGGAGGCAGACCCGCCTACGCCAAGGCTCCGGCGAGGCCTCGCCGTAGCGCTTCGCGGAGGCGGGCGCTTGACTCTCCGCAATGTGCGATGGTACAAACGCGCCACTCTTCGAAACCCAAGACGGGGAACACGTTTGGCCCAGACGGAAGCAGACCTGCTAGACAGCCCTGTCGCGGGCCGTCCCACACTCATTCTGCGCTCGCCGGATTTCCACTCAATCACCGAGGTCGTCGCGGAGCCGGTCGAGCGTCGGACACTGATCGGCTGGTGGCTCTTCTTCATTCCTTCCTTCACGCTCCTCGGCCTTCTCGGTGTGGCGGTCTCGTGGCTTTTCTGGGAGGGGATCGGCATCTGGGGCCTCAACGTCCCCGTCGGCTGGGCGTGGGACATCACGAACTTCGTGTTCTGGGTCGGGATCGCGCACGCCGGAACGCTCATCTCGGCGATCCTCTTCCTCTTCCGGCAGAAATGGCGCACCTCGATCAACCGCGCGGCGGAGGCGATGACCATCTTCGCGGTCATGTGCGCCCTGACGTTCCCGGGGATCCACGTGGGACGCGTCTGGGTCGCCTACTGGATGTTCCCGATCCCGAACCAGATGAGCATGTGGCCCAACTTCAGGAGCCCTCTTCTCTGGGACGTCTTCGCGGTCAGCGTGTACGGAACGGTCTCGGTCCTGTTCTGGTACCTCGGCTTGATCCCGGACCTGGCGACAATGCGCGATCGGGCGAAGACCCGCACGCGGCAGCTCGCCTACGGCATCTTCTCCCTCGGATGGCGGGGCTCCGTGCGGCAATGGCACCACTACGAAATCGCCTATCTCGTCCTCGCAGCCCTCGCGACGCCGCTGGTCCTCTCGGTTCATTCGGTCGTCTCGATGGATTTCGCGGTCTCCCTCCTACCCGGATGGCACACGACGGTCTTCCCGCCCTACTTCGTCGCGGGCGCGATCTTCTCCGGGTTCGCCATGGTGGTGACGCTCATGGTGATCTGCCGCAAGGCGTTCGGCCTCGAGCACATCATCACCCTCCGGCACTTCGACTACATGGCGAAGATCATGCTCGTGACCGGGTCGATGGTTGGCTACGCCTATGCCACGGAGTTCTTCACCTCCTGGTATAGCGGGAACCCCTACGAGCTCTACACGTTCATGAACCGTGCGCTCGGACCTTACGCCTGGGCCTACTGGATCATGGTCTCCTGCAACGTGATCAGCCCCCAGATCTTCTGGTTCAAGAAGGCGCGCACGAGCATACCGATCCTGTTCGTTCTGTCGATCGTCATCAACGTCGGCATGTGGTTCGAGCGGTTCGTGATCATCGTGACGTCGCTGCACCGTGACTTCCTTCCCTCAGCCTGGGGCTACTTCACTCCCACGATCTGGGACGTGTCGTGCCTGCTCGGAAGCTTCGGACTCTTCTTCACGATGTTCTGCCTGTTCGTGCGCTTCGTTCCGATGGTGGCAACCTCCGAGGTCAAGACCGTCCTGCCGCAGGCCGATCCGCATTGGCAGCCGGGCCCCGAACGCGAGATCCGAGATCAAGGACCACCGAGCCGCGCCGCGGCCCCGAGGGGCGCCGAAGCTCGCTCCCGAAGGAGCCTGGTGATGCCCTTCGACTCGCTGCGCTCGCTCAGGGCAAGGCCGCTGCTCGTGAACCAGCTCCCGAAGGGGCCCTATTACGGAATCCTCGGCGAATTCGCGACGCCGGCGGACCTCCATCACGCGTGCGAGCGGATGCGTGATGCGGGCTTCACCCGGTGGGATGCCCACAGCCCGTTCCCGGTCCACGGCCTCGAGACAGCGATGGGGCTCCGACGCTCCCCGCTTCCCTGGATCGTCCTGGCAATGGGACTGACGGGGGCCGCGTTCGGGTTCGGCCTGCAGTGGTGGGTCCACGCCGACGCCTATCCCCTCGTGATCAGCGGCAAACCGTACTTTTCCTGGCCCGCCTACATTCCGATCACGTTCGAGCTGGGGGTTCTCTTCGCCGCCCTCGGCGCCGTCCTCGGCATGCTCGGTCTCAACCGGCTCCCCATGCACCACCATCCGCTCTTCCGATCCAAGGTCTTCGAGCGCGTGACCGACGACGCCTTCTTCATTTCGATCGAATCGTGGGATCCGCAGTTCGATCCGTCGGCTACTCGGAAGCTGCTGGAGTCCCTGGGCGCACGAAGCGTCGAGCTCCTGGAGTCCTGAATGATCTCCGGACGCGATCGCGTAGCGCTGCGGCCCGAGCAGGCCACGATCCCGCCGGGGCACCCGTGGAACCGCATTCCGGTAATCGGCGCCATCTGCGCCCTACTGGGTGCAGTAGCTTGCGCGATTCTGGGGGCGGCGAATCCGAAGCAGTTCTTCTTCTCGTGGCTCGTATCGTTCCTGTTCTTTCTGAGCCTGGCCCTCGGCGCACTCTTTTTCGTGCTGATCCAGTACGCGGCCCAGGGAGGATGGGGGATCGTGCTGCGACGGATCGGGGAGACGATCTTCGCAATGCTCCCCGTGATGGCGGCCCTCTTCCTCCCGTTGCTCATCGGCCTGCGCGATCTGTACTCGTGGGCCGCCCCCGGCGCAGCCGAGCACGATGCGCTGCTTCGCTGGAAGGCGCCATACCTCAACGTGCCGTTCTTCTTGATCCGAGCGGCACTCTACTTCGGATGCTGGTCCTTCATCGCCCTGCTCTACTACCGCCTCTCGCGCGGTCAGGACGTGACGGGGGATCCCGCGGTATACGCTCGTCTGCGCCGCCTCGCCGGTCCCGCAATCATCGTCCTCGCCCTGACCCAGACCTTCGCCTCGATCGACTGGATCATGTCGCTCACGCCGCAGTGGTACTCGACCATCTTCGGCGTCTATTTCTTCGCGGGCTCCTTCCTCGGGTTCATCGCGCTGCTCTCGATCGTCGCGGTGGCGATGCGTCGGGCGGGGCTGCTCGACACGGTCATCAGCGCCGAGCACCTGCACGATCTCGGAAAGTTCCTCTTCGCGTTCACGGCGTTCTGGGCCTATATCGGCTTCTCCCAGTTCTTCCTCATTTGGTACGCGAACCTCCCGGAGGAGGCGTTCTGGTACAAGACGCGGATCGAGGGATCCTGGATGACGGTCTCGCTCTTCCTCATGGCGGGACACTTCGGGGCTCCGTTCTTCTACTTGATGGGGCGCGCCGTCAAGCGGAGGGGATCGACCCTTGCTGTGGGGGGAGCGTGGCTCCTCGCCATGCACTTCCTGGATCTCTACTGGCAGGTCATGCCGACGCTCCATCCCGAGGGGCTCCGTCCGTCGCTTCTGGACGTCGCTGCGCTCGTGACCGTCGGCGGGTGCTTCGTGGCGGCGGCGAGCTGGCTGATGCGCCGGCAGGCGCTCGTTCCACTGCGCGACCCGAGGCTTGCCGACTCGCTGGCCTTCGAGAACGTCTGAGACGGATGGGAGGGCGGCCCCGAGGCTGCACGAGGTTGCACCGTCGGCGGGCTCGGTGTAGAGTCGGCCCATTCGAGGATGGGCCGGAAAGCAGCGTCGACGGTGACGACGGAGACGAGGTTTGCGATGATCAAGGAGATGAGCATGCGCGGGACAGGGAACAGGTTGTGGCTGGTGGCTGGGCTGGTCGCGGTGTTGGGCTGGCCGGGCGTTGCCGATGCCGCCGGGACCATCACCGGAGTCGTCACCTTCGACGGGAAACCTCCCGCGCTTAAGCCGCTCCCCATGGACGCCGAGCCCGTCTGCGTCAAGAAACACGGGGGAAAACCCGGGCCGAACGAGGCGCTGGTCCTCGGCACCGGCAGCACCATGGGGAATATCATGGTCTGGGTCTCGAAGGGACTGCCAGCGGGGAAGACCTGGCCCGTTCCGAAGACTCCAGTGGTCCTTGATCAGGATGGCTGTACGTACAAGCCGCACGTGATGGGCATCATGGTCGGCCAGACGTATAGGATCCTCAACTCCGACGGAATCCTCCACAACATCCACACGCTTCCCAAGATCAACCCGTCATTCAACCGGGGGCAGCCGGCGGCGGTCAAGGAGATGACCACGACGTTCCCCAAGCCGGAGAATATCTTCCAGATCAAGTGCGACGTCCACCCCTGGATGAGCGCCTACATCGCCGTCTATACGCATCCCTTCTTCTCGGTGACGAGCGCGGACGGGAAGTTCACGATTACGGGTCTTGACGCGGGAAGCTACGAGATCACCGCCTGGCAAGAGAAGCTGGGGACGCAGACGGCCTCGGTCACGGTTGCCGCCAACGAAACGAAGACCCAGAATTTCAAGTTCGCCGTCCCTGTCAAGAAATAGCGAATCCGGAGAAACAGCCGCAATGAGTGACCCAGCAGCTGTCGCCACACACACGACGCACGTCGCGCACGAAGTCCATCACGAGGAGCTCGGCTTCTGGCGCAAGTACGTCTTCTCAACCGATCACAAGGTCATTGGGATCCAGTACGCCGTCACCGGCATGCTGTTCCTCCTCTTTGGCTTTTCGCTGATGATGCTCATGCGCTGGAACCTCGCCTACCCGGGCGCGGCCTTGCCGCTGCTCGGCAGCCTCTTCGGCGAGGCGCGCATGCCGGGCGGGACGATGCTCCCCGAGTTCTACAACGAGCTTGGGGCAATGCACGGCACCATCATGGTCTTCCTCGGGGTGGTGCCCCTCGCCGTCGGAGGATTCGGGAACTTCGTGCTTCCGCTCCAGATTGGAGCTCCGGACATGGCGTTCCCGAAGATCAACATGGTGAGCTACTGGTGCCTCTTCCTCGGCGGCGTGACGATGCTCGCCAGCTTTCTCGTCCCCGGGGGAGCCGCGCAGGCCGGGTGGACGTCCTATACGCCCCTCTCCAACATTATGGGCACGGGCCAGACGTGGTGGCTCATTGGGATGATCTTCTTGATCACCTCGTCGCTGCTCGGAGCGATCAACTTCATCACGACCACAATCCAGCTCCGTGCCAAGGGGCTCACCTTCATGCGATTCCCCTTCTTCGTGTGGGCCCAGTTCGTCACGGCCTTCCTCCTGCTCCTGGCGTTCCCGCCGCTCGAGGCCGCGGCGTTCATGCAGTTGATGGATCGTGTGGCCGGCTCGAGCTTCTTCCTCCCGAGCGGCCTCGTCGTCAGCGGCCAGGTGGTCGACGTGGCGGGCGGAGGCAACCCGCTCCTCTGGCAGCACCTGTTCTGGTTCCTGGCGCACCCGGAAGTCTACGTCCTGATCCTTCCCGGGATGGGAATCGTGGCCGAGATCATCGCGAACAACACGCGGAAGCCCCTGTGGGGCTACCGCGCGATGGTCTACTCGCTCGTCTTCCTCGGCTTCATGTCGTTCATCGTCTGGGCGCACCACATGTTCATGACCGGTATGGGGACGGCGATGGCGGCGTTCTTCCAGACAACCACGATGATCATCTCGATCCCATCGGTCGTGATCCTCACGGCACTGATCATCTCGCTCTGGGGCGGATCGATACGCTTCAACACGCCCATGCTCTTCGCGGTCTCCTTTCTCCCAATGTTCGGCATCGGCGGGCTCACGGGGCTTCCACTCGGCTTGAACATCGCGGACATCCCGCTGCACGACACGTACTACGTCATCGCCCACTTCCACTACGTCGTGGCTCCGGGGACGATCTTCGCCCTCATGGCGGGGATCTACTACTGGTATCCGAAGGCGACCGGGCGGAAGATGAACGAGACGCTCGGCAAGATCCATTGGCTCGGCTCGCTCGTCTGCATGAACGTCGTCTTCATGCCGATGTTCATCATCGGGATGGCCGGCGTCTCGCGGCGCCTGTTCGACGCCGGGTCGGGCTACGCGTTTGCGCAGCCGACGCTCCACTGGAACGTTGTGTCCTCCTGGGGCGCGTGGACCCTCGCGCTGTTCCAGCTTCCCTTCATCTTCAATTTCTTCTGGAGCATGTGGAAGGGGCAGAAGACCGACGAGAACCCATGGCAGGCCACGACGATCGAGTGGGCCGCTCCCTCACCGCCTCCGCACGGCAACTTCGCCGTGGCCCCGCAGGCGTACCGCGGGCCCTACGAGTACAGCGTTCCCGGCGCGCCCAATGACTTCGTGCCGCAGTGTGAGCCGCGCGAACAAGGACTTCCTGCGACTGTGTGAGGCCTGAGCGAGATGGACATTCCCTACACCGTAGAGCTGCGCCGCGACACCGGTCTCAACAACGGCAAGATCGGTATCTGGCTCTTCTTGGCCTCGGAGGTCATGCTGTTCGGAGCCCTGTTCGCGAGCTATATTCTGATCCGGACGGGGGCGCCGAGCTGGCCGCGGGGAGACACGATTCTGAACGTCCCGCTCGCCACGCTCAACACGATCGTCCTGATTGCGTCCTCCGTCACGATGGTCATGGCTTGGGCGTCGCTGATGCGCCGCCGCTTCGGGACCTATCGGATCTATATGGGGGGGACGATCCTGCTCGGGCTCGTCTTCCTCGTGGTCAAGTACTTCGAATACAGCCACAAGTTCCACGACGGGCTTCTTCCCAGCACCAACAACTTCCTCGCCATCTATTTCACCCTGACCGGACTGCACGGGCTTCACGTGCTCGGCGGGATGGTGGTGAACGCCTATTTTTGGGGCCCCGGCGCGAAGCTCTGGAAGACGAATCCGGTCTGGTTCACCAACCGGGTCGAGCACTCGGGCCTCTTCTGGCATTTCGTGGATCTGGTCTGGATCTTCCTCTTCCCGACCCTGTACCTTCTGTAGGCAGCATCCATGACGAGCGACCACGCAACTGACATCATGACGAGCGACCACGCCGTTGACATCGACCGACACGTCAGGGTCTACATCACCGTCTTCGTCGCGCTCATGGTCCTGACAATCGTCACCGTGGCAGTCTCCCGCCTTCACCTTGCCGTGCCGATTGCCGTGACCGTGGCGCTGCTCGTCGCAATCATCAAGGGATCGCTGGTGGCGTGCTACTTCATGCACCTGATCTCCGAGAAGAAGCTGATCTACGCGGTCCTCATGCTGACCGCTGTCTTCTTCGCCGCGCTGCTGGCTCTTCCCGCAGTCACCCAGGGCAACGGCTACTGGATTCCCGAATGAACCTCAGGTTGGTCCACGCGCTGCTGATTCTCCTCTCCGCCGCCCTCGCGGTGCTGTTCGGTCTCTGGTGCCTGACCCAATATGGCCGGGAGGAAGGGACGGGGACCCTCGTCGCGGCGATTGCCTCTTTCGCCGTGTCGCTCGGCCTGGTCGTCTACGACTCGTGGTTCCTGCGCAAGACGAGGATGCTGCGATGAAAACGAAGTCGATCCGTCTCGGAGTCGCACGCGTTCTCACAACGGCGGCTGCCGTCGTGATTGGCAGTAGCTCGAGCGTCTTCGCCTGTCCCATGTGTTTCGGGGCGGAGGAAACCTCGATGATCGACGGGACGAAGCTCGGTATTCTGGCGCTGCTGGCCGTCACGCTTTCCGTGCAGGGCGCGTTCTTGGGCTTCTTTCTCTATCTCCGCAAGCACGCGAAGCGCATCGCCGACGTGGAACTCGACACTGAATGGTCGGAACTCCAGAGAGGGTCGAGAACATCATGACTGACTGGCTGTGGCTCGGACTCCCGGTGGTCGCCTCGGCTCACGGCCCGCAGATCGACGGCCTGATCGGCTGGACGCACGTGTTCATGTTCATTCTGTTCGTCGGGTGGGGCGGGTTCTTCGTCTACTGCCTGGTCCGGTTCCGGCGATCGCGGCATCCGGTCGCGAGCTACACGGGGGTCACGTCGAACACGTCGAAATATTCGGAGATAGGCGTAGCGGTGGTCGAAGCGATTCTCCTGGTCGGATTCTCGATCCCCCTTTGGGCCGCGAGGGTCGATCAGATGCCCCCGGAGAGCGAAGCGCTGGTCGTTCACGTCACTGGCGAACAGTTCGCCTGGAACGTCCACTATGGCGGGCCCGACGGGAAATTCGGCCGCACGGACATCAAACTGATCGACCTTCAGTCGAACCCCCTGGGACTCGATCGGTCCGATCCTGCCGCCCAGGACGACGTTACAACTGTCAACCAGCTCTATCTGCCCGTGAACAAGCCGATCATCGTGAAGCTCAGGAGCAAGGATGTCATCCATAGCTTCGGCGTGCCCGAGTTTCGTGTGAAGCAGGACGCCATCCCCGGCCTGACTATCCCCATCTGGTTCGTGCCCAACGTCACGACGGCCGAGATGCGGACCCGGACTGGAAATGCTGAGTTCCAGTACGAGATTGCCTGCGCACAGCTCTGCGGTCTGGGTCATGCAAAGATGCGGGGATTTGTCATCGTGCAGACCGCCGAGGAGTTCCAGGCGTGGCTGGATGAAACAATCAAGGAGCAGAGCGCGCCGGACCCGTTCCGGTAACTCAGCGCCGCGCGCCCCGCGCCTCGTCTATGCCCGGCTTCGTGTAGCGAACGCCCACATCAGGTCCGATATCACTGTGGCCGCGGGGCTTGAACCACGTGAACCACGTGTGACCGTGCGCCTTGCCCCGGCGTATCTCCCACATGAGGTACGGCACGAGGATCAACAGAAATAGCGCCGTCCCTACCCAGATTCCGGTGGCGAGGTCCATCGTCAGTCCTCCTCCGCCAGGATCATAGCAAGGCTAAAGCCAAACAGACCGCGCTGTTGAGCCTCAATTTACTTAACCGAACATCTTCGGCGTCGGCATCCGTGAGCGAATCCGGTCGAGCTCTTCGACGGTCACACGGTCGAGGCCGCTCTTGCGGCAGGACTCCTCGACGGCCCTGACGACCATCCCCCGGACGAATGCAGGGATCTTCTTCATGCGTGCGGCGGCCGCATCGTCCCACGCGATCGTCGTCGGCGATTCGGTGCCGTACTCGATGGCGGGAGGCCCCTGAGCCTCTGAGAGGGACGCCCGGCTGCGGATGGCGAGAAGGGGGGACCCGGCGAACTTCCCCGGGGTGTGCGTGCAGAGGGGGTCCTCAGCCATCAGATCGCCGGTCATCCCGTAGGCCCGGGCGCGGCAACCCCCGCAGTGGCCGTTCATCTCGCACGCGCCGCATCGCCCGCCGAGCGAGGTGCGGCGGCGGATACCGGTGAACAGCTCCGAGGAGGTCCAGAGGTCCGCGAGACTCGAGCTGCGAAGAGTCCCCGCGAAGACCGGAAGGTAGGGGCAAGGGGTGACATCCCCGTTCGGCCGTATCCCCATGTAATGCGTGCCGGCCGGGCACCCGCCGGCACCTCCGGAGTAGGTCCTGATCGGCGACGCACCGGGCCACGAGGGCTTGCCCTGAGCCCGGTCGAAGGGTGCCCTCGCCGATTCGGCATCCGTCGGGATCGGATCGGTCTGCTCGCTGGCCTGCCCTGAGGCTGGTCGAAGAGCATTCTCCAGAACGGTCTTGATGTAGTGCGGAGCGCACTTCGCGTTCACGAGCATCCGGCGCTCGTACTTCCTCTGGATCCGGTGGAGCGAGGCGAGAACCTCGTCGTACTGCGAGGGCGTCATGTCCGACACAAACTGCCCGCGCCCTGTCGGCACCAGGAAGTAGAGGTTCCAGACCTTGGCGGCGAGGCGATCGTGCGCGAAGTCGGCGATCGCTTCGAGCTCGCCGAGATTGTGCGAGCCCGCGGTCGTCTGCACGATGAAGGGGAGCCCGGTCCTGTTGAGGATCTCCGCTCCCTCCACCGTATTCCGCCAGGCGCCCCGCACCTTCCTGAAGTGGTCATGACAATCGGGATCGAGAGCATCGAGAGAGAGCGAGAGCCCGCGCGCTCCAGCCTCCGCGAGACGCCTCGCCAGGTTCTCCGTAATGCTCACGCCGTTGGTGCCGACGACGACCCAGAGTTCACGCTCCGCCGCGCGCCGGACGATCTCGAGGATGTCGCGCCGTAAGAGCGGCTCGCCGCCCGTCAGGATCGTGAGGCATTCAGGCGCGAAGGCGGCGATTTCGTCGATGACCCTGAAGCATTCCTCGGTGCCGAGCTCGCTCCGATCGGCGAAGTTCTCAGTGCCGACCAGAGGCGTGCCGCCGGCGTCGAGATAGCAATGCTCGCAGGCGAGGTTGCAGCGGTAGGTGAGGTTCCAGGAGATAACGAAGGGCCGCGCGAAGGGGCTCGTGGTGGGATGGGGCATGTTCATTTGGTTACATCACCAACTACATGCCAAAAAAGTCCCGGGCCGCGTCGAGGATCTTCTCATCCACTTCCAAGGATCCGTTTTCTCTGGCGAATTTCTCAATGCCGGCGCGCGCCATGGGGCGGACGAACTCAGGAATGTTGGCGAGCCGCTGCTCGGCGGCGGGAGTCCACCGGATTGGGATTGGTTCGCCGGCCTGACCGGGTCTCGCCTCTTCCGTTCCTGGAATCATTGCGGTGAACGGGCAGCGGGTGCCGGAAGTGCTCGAAGTTTCGCCACTGCTCTCGGGGCCGATTCGCACGCCTAGTGACTGGACGATCTGTGTTTCGTATGCATTGGTGAGCATCGCCATCTCGTAGCCACACTCGGGACATGCGTAAACGACAGATAGCGAGCCGCCCTCGGGCGGACCAACGCTTTGCAGCTTCATCGGGCTGTCGCAGGGGACACAGAGGAATTTCATCGGCGGGGCTCCCTGCCTGGACCTAGCTCACGCGAAGCGTGAGTGGAGGCTGGCGTTGTCGATTCGAGGCTGTCCAGAAGTTGCTGCGCAACATGTTCCAGGGCGCGGCCAACGGGTGTGTTGGGCAGCTCCGCGAGTGGGATCCCCCGATCGCAGTGCCGTGCAAGCTCGGGATCGAAGGGGACGGTCCCGAGGCATGGGATCTCCAGGCCCGATGGTTCGCGTGAGACAAAGAGCGGCTTGATGGCGTTGCAGTCGCGGCAGTAGTAGCCGCTCATGTTCTCGACGTAACCGAGGAGACGATTGGGTCCCTTCGACAGAGCTGCCACCGAGCGGGCGACCACGCCCCGTGCCACCTCGGAAGGGATCGTCACGAGCAGGAACGAGGTCCGCGGCCCGAGAAAATCGGCGTACTGGACGGTCCGCTCGGCTCCCGGCGGCAGATCGAACATCAGCAGATCGAGCGCTCCCCACTCG
>JBKPDL010000080.1:0-28555 GCA_046727855.1 Acidobacteriota bacterium | reverse complement strand
TGAGCGACGTCCATTCGTGCCATATTAACGGACTATACTGTTTCGACGCTGAATGACCCATTCGCACACCGTTCGTCTCGAGTTTGGCAGCGCGTTCGACATGCTGGATTTCGTCCAAGTCGTGAGCGATCACATCGGCCGCATTGCCGGCCTCGACGAGGACTCCCTTCATTGGGTCAGCGTTGCCGTCCGCGAATGCGTGGTTAACGCCATCAAACACGGCAATCAATACGACGAATCCAAACGCGTCGTCGTGGAATTCAGTCCGGTGCCGCCGCACGATCCCGATGAGCTCGTGATTCGCGTCGAAGACGAAGGCGAAGGCTTCAATCCGGAAGAGGTCGCCGATCCGCTCGCGCCCGAAAACATCCTCAAATCGAGCGGACGCGGCATCTTCCTCATCCGCAGCTTCATGGACGATGTGCAGCTGCAGCGAGGACGGAAGCGCGGCATGGAGATCAGGATGGTGAAGAAGGTACCCAAGGCCGCCAATAACCGTCCCTGATCCAGAGCGAGCCATGTCGCCACGGACCCGCTCTCGCGAGAGAAGCGCATGGCGGCCCGCCGACCTTATCCCGACAATCGCATGCAGCCGCGGACCTTGAGGTCCGCCTCCCGTTTCTTGTTACAGTCGATCTCCTTGACAATTCCCGATCCACGATTCCTCGCTACAGCAGTCGAAGCCGTTGTCCGCGCGGGCGAGTTTCAGCGCAGCAAGCTTGGATCGCGTATTCGCGTCGTAAAGAAAGGCGCGATCGATCTCGTCACTGAAGTCGATCTTGAAATCGAGCGCATGTTCCGCGCGATGATCGCGGAACGCTTTCCCGATCACACCGTGCTTGCCGAGGAGATGGGCGAGGGCGGCGGCAGCGACGCACGTCACCGGTGGGTTTTCGATCCTTTGGACGGAACGTCGAACTACGCCTCCGGCATCCCGATTTTCTGTTCGACGCTCGCACTCGAGGTCGACGGCGTGCCGGTGGTCGGCGCGGTGTTCGACCCGATGCGGAACGAGCTGTTCACCGCCGAGCGCGGCGTCGGCGCATGGCTCAATGGCGAACGCTTGCAGGTGTCCGAAACCGCAAGGCTGAGCGATGGGATGCTGGTTACTGGCTTCCCCTACGACGTGCGCGAACGGCTCGACGATCTGCTCGGACTATTCGGCGCGTTTCTCGTGCGCGCGCGCGCCGTTCGGCGTCTGGGTTCCGCGGCGATCGATCTGTGCTGGACGGCGGCGGGCCGCATGGATGCGTTCTGGGAGCAGGGACTCAAGGCGTGGGACGTCATGGCCGGTGGGCTGCTCGTTCAGGAAGCGGGCGGTCGTGTCACCGCGATCGACGGTTCGCCGTGGAATCCGCACTCGGGTCACGTGATTGCATCGAACGGTCACCTTCACGACGAAATCGTGGCGGTCGTTCGCGACTTCAAGCGCCAGCGTCCCTAAAAGGCGGGGACCGATCCGCCTCCGCGCGCACGGCGATCCAGGCGAGCTTTCGGCCCTTCGACAGGCTCAGGGCCGTCCCGAGCAGCGTCGAGGGACGGCGAGACCGCGCCGTACCGTCCCGAGGACGAGAACAGAGGACGCGAAGGCGGGCCCTTTTCAGTTTCTGCGAAAGTGGGCGCGTTTGCGCGCGCGAGCACGCGCGGCGTGCTGGCACCCTCCATGCTTAGCCCCGGTGCAGATGCCCTGCCCGGAGGACCTATGCGTTTCCATGTGGCGTTCACCGCCGCCGCGTTGGTGGTGACCAGTCTCGTCCACCCTGATACGGCAGCGGCGCAGCAAACACTCAACTTTTCGGTTGGCGCGTTCACGATTCGCGGCGAAGACGCGCGCGTTGACGGCGATGTCCTCGTTGTCAACCGCGATCTGTTTCTGTTCGACTTCGGCGACTTCACGGCACTGTCGTTGACCGGTGAATGGCTGGCGCCGATTGGCGACTACATCGAAGCGGGCGGCGGGATCGGCTTCACCTCTAAAACGGTACCGACCATCTACGACGATTACACGCGACCAGACCAAACCGAAATCGAGCAGGAGCTGAAACTTCGCACGGTGCCGTTCTCGGCGAGCATTCGCCTGCTGCCGCTCGGTCGCAACCGCGCCGTGCAGCCGTACGTGGGCGGCGGCATTACGATCATCAACTACCGTTACTCGGAAACGGGTGACTTCATCGATTTCACGCAGCCTGGTCGGCCGATTTACCACGACAGCTACGTCGCGACGGGCAACGCGATTGGTCCCATGGCGGTGTTTGGCGTGCGGGTGCCGATGGGGAACTTTTCGCTGGGCGGCGAGGTCCGATACCAGAAAGCGGAAGCCGATCTCGACGAGGCTGACTTTCTTGGACCGAAGCTTGATCTCGGCGGCTTCCATTACGCCGCCACCTTCGGCTTCAGGTTCTAGCCCTGTATTCGCGGTAGGAGCACCTGAAGGTGCGCCGCTACGGTGTGGACGCGATACGCGCACGATCGGGTTTGCGGTGATACAGCGCGACCTGTCCTCCTTCGCAGACGCGATCGAAATCCTGTAGGAGCCGCGGCAACAGGCGGTGACGCTGACTCACGGCGTCGCCGCCTTCTGCCTGCTCCTCCACCAATACCCACTCGACAAACGGCGCGGGCCCTCGCGTGTAGGCGCTGTCCCAAATCGGCCCGTTGCCTTCATGAAGGAAGTCGCGGATGCCGAAGCCCGCCCACGAGAGTTCCTGCATGTAATGGCCAAGAGATCCCATGCTCGCCATGATTGTGCCGCCGTTGTACTGCTGGCGTAAGCAGGCCGTGACCTGCGCGCGTCCGCGGCTGACGTCGCGATCGAGTTGCGCCTCGGCGACCATGCGCGCGCGGATGTCAAACGGCGGACGCTGCAAGTAGACGAAAAGAAACAGCACCAGGGCGGCAGGTTTTGCCCAGCCGCGCAGTTGCCCAATCGCAAGTCCAACAGCGAGTGCCGCCGCCACGATCAGCGGAACCTCGTAACGAATGCGGAAGGGATGGCCGGCAAAATAGGCGGCAATCGGCAGAGCGGCTGCACCGAACAACGCGAGCGGAATCATCATCGGCGCGCGCTCGCGTCGAATCAGCGCGAGGGCGAGAACGACGATCGTGGCGGCTTCGGCCGCTCTCATCAGCCGCGCACCGGCAAGCGCGATCGTTCCTTCTGCGATCTTTTCGTACACCGCGAGCGGCTGGCTGCGGAGCGTTTCGTCAGGAACGAAAAAGCCGCCGCTCACGAACCATTCGCCAACGGTCATCCGGCTGAAGAGCGTGAACCCGGCGATCGTCGCGATCGGATAGAGCGCCAGGCGCGTGTGCGCCACGAAGATCGCTTTTGCCGGCGCGCCGCGACGCCACCAGGCGTACATCGACGCGGCAATCGCGCAGGCGGTGATCGGCCAGGCTTCGTAGCGCGTGAGGCAGGCGAGCACGATGATCCATCCGACACCTGCCGGGCGTCGATCGATGCTGCCATCCATGACCCATCGCGTCAGCAGCCACACCTGCAACGTGGTGAGGCCGAACAGCAGCGGTTCGGTCATCGGCGTGGCCTGGAGATACAGGATGTCGGGGTTTGTGGCGTAAAGGCCGGCGGCGAGCACGGCCCCCGCTGTGGACGCGGTGAGCAGCAAGACTGTTGCGGCAATCGAGGCGGTCGCAACCGCGTGCGACAGCACCGAAACCGCGATCGCCGATCCGCCTGAGCGATAGAGTTCATCGATCTGCACCGGCAGCATGTTCAAGAGATGCGGCAGCGGCAGCCACACAGCGCCAACCTGTTCCCACCCGGGTGTGAGGCTATCGAGAATACGGCGCGCGACGACGAGGTGCGCCTTGGCGTCGTAATGACTCAGCGTGAGGCCTGCGCGCGAATAGATGTATACCGCGTACAGACCGAGGATCACAGAAAGTCGCGCCAGCAGGCGGGGCAGCGGTCCGAACATCAAACCCGCAGTATAATTGCGCGATCTTCTCCTTGATGACCCCAGAGCTCTCGATCGTCATCCCCGTCCGCAACGAGTCGCCAAACATCAACGGTCTTTACCTCGAACTCACCGGCACGCTCGAGCGGAACGGGCGGACGTTCGAGGTGATCGTAATCGACGATGGCAGTACCGACGATACGTTCGAGCAGCTGGCGCGCGTGCAGGCACGCGATCCGCGGCTGCGGGTGATTCGCTTCCGCCGCAACTTTGGACAGACCGCCGCCTTTGCCGCCGGCTTCGCCTATGCGCGCGGCCGCCTGGTCGTCACCATGGACGGTGACAAGCAGAACGATCCGGCCGACATTCCGCTCATGGCGGCGAGAATCGACGAAGGCTACGACATCGTGGCGGGCTGGAGGAAGAATCGCAAAGATGCGTTCGTCACGCGGCGTGTGCCGTCGATGATCGCCAATCGCCTGATCTCGTGGGCGACGGGCGTGCCGCTGCACGACTATGGATGCTCACTCAAGGTGTTTCGCGCAGAGGTGGTCAAGCCGCTGCGGCTCTACGGCGAGATGCACCGGTTTTTGCCGGCCATTGCGAGCCAGATTGGCGTGCGCATCAACGAGATGGTTGTGAATCATCGCGGGCGCGCGGCCGGCGCCTCGAAGTACGGGCTGTCGCGCACCATTCGCGTGATTCTCGATCTCGTGACCGTCAAGTTTCTCCTGAGTTACTCGACCCGGCCGTTGCAGATCTTCGGCTTGCTCGGTCTCGCGGCGGCAGTGCTTGGAAGCGTCATTACGGTGTACCTCGGTTATGTGCGACTGATCCTGCAGCAGCCAATCGCAGACCGCACTCCGCTGCTCCTGGTCGGAGTGTTGCTCGTGTTCATCGGCGTGCAACTCGTCACTTTCGGCCTGCTGGCGGAGCTCCTCGCGCGGACGTACTACGAATCGCAGAACAAGCCGGTGTACGTCATTCGCGAGATACTGCAAACGCCGGACATGGCGCATGTGACGTCATGAGCGTGGCGAAGTCGACGCGCGAGCCCGTCGACAATTCGACAAGTCCGGGGCCACCTCGGGCTGAATCGGGCGAGGGCGACGCTCGAGGCAGGCACGATCCACGAATTACCGTCATCCAGCGCGAGCTGTTCGACGAGCGGCGATCGAAAGCCGACAAGTATCGCGATCTGGTCGTCGGTCGGCCTGGGTGGGGGCCGCTCGTCGCCTTTGAGCTCGTTGCGCTTCTCAGCTCGTGGGTACCTGGCGCACTGGGTCTATTCCTGCGCGCCAAACTCTACCCGCTCGTGCTTGGATCAGTCGGCCGGAACGTCGTCTTTGGCGTCAACGTCACGCTTAGGCATCCTCATAAGATCGCGATCGGCGACAACGTGGTCATCGACGATTGCTGTTGTCTCGACGCGAAGGGCACGGACAACAAAGGGATTGTCATCGGCAGCGGCGTGTTTGTCGGACGCAATACGATCTTGAGCTGCAAGAACGGCGATATCGTCGTTGAGAACGACGCCAACCTCGGGTTCAACTGCGAGATTTTTTCCGCGTCCCGTGTACGCGTCGGCAAAAGCGTGCTGATGGCGGCGTACACCTATCTCGTCGGCGGCGATCATCTTTACGATCGGACAGACATCCCGGTGCTGGAGCAAGGTCGCACCGCCCGCGGTATCGAGGTGGACGATAACGTCTGGCTCGGAACGCACGTCGTGGTCACAGACGGGTCGCGCATCGGACGCGACGCGATCATCGGCGCCGGGGCAGTCGTCGTCGGCGACATTCCCGAATTCAGCATCGCGGCGGGCATTCCCGCGAAGGTGATGCGAGATCGAAGGCAATCGTCGAGCGGCGACCGTTGACCGGCGACTGACCTATGTGCGGCATTGTTGGAATCGTCGAATCGGATCTGAACCGCCCCGTCCTGGCTGAAGATCTCGGCCGCATGGTCCGGATGCTGCACCATCGCGGCCCCGACGAAGAGGGGAGCGTGACGCTTCCCGGCGTCGGCCTCGGCATGCGGCGCCTCTCGATTGTCGATCTCGCTGGCGGGCAGCAGCCGTTCAGCAACGAAACCGCCACTGTGCAACTCGTCGCAAACGGCGAGATCTACAACTTCGCTGCGCTTCGCCAGGAGCTGACCTCGCGCGGTCACACCTTTCGCAGCCGCTCCGACATCGAGGTGCTGGTCCACGCCTACGAGCAGTGGGGTGTGGATTTTCTCAAGCGGCTGCGCGGGATGTTTGCGCTCGCGCTCTGGGATGCGAGTACGCAGACGCTTCTGGCCGCGCGCGATCGAGCGGGCGAGAAGCCGCTCTACTGGACGCTCACGCCGCGGGGCCTGTTGCTGGCGTCGGAGGTCAAAGCGCTTCTGGTCAGGCCCGAAGTTCGACGCGAGCTGGATCTCGAGGCGGTCGATCAGTTTCTGACCTACGAGTACGTCATCGCGCCGCGGACGATTCTCAAAAGCGTGCACAAGTTGCCGCCCGGTCATTACCTGCAGTATCGCGGCGGCAGCGTCACCGTGCATCGCTATTGGGACGCCACCGAGGCGGCGGTGAAGCCGTGGCGCGAAGACGAAGCCGCCGAGGCATTGCGCCAGACGCTGAAACGCGCCGTGGTCAGTCAAATGATGGCCGATGTGCCGCTGGGTGCGTTTCTGTCCGGCGGCATCGATTCGAGCAGCATCGTCGCCTTCATGAGCGAGGTCTCGCTGCAGCCTGTTAATAGCTTCAGCATCGGTTTCGAGGACGGCAGCTACAACGAGCTGCCGTTTGCGCGGGAGGTGGCGACGCGCTTCCGCACCGATCATCGCGAACGGACCGTTTCGCCGGCGATCGCGGAGCTGTTCGACAAGCTCGTGGTGCATCTGGACGAGCCGTTTGCCGACGTCTCGCTCTTTCCGACGTATCTCGTGTCCCAGCTCGCGCGCGAGCATGTCAAGGTGGTGCTGTCGGGCGACGGTGGCGATGAGCTGTTTGGCGGCTACGACACGTATCAAGCCCAGCACATCGCGGCCCGCTTCGGCGGGGCTGGTGAGGTGTTGATTCCCGCGATGGCGGCGGTGGCGGCCGCATTTCCGCCGGCAGAAAAGAAGAAGGGCTTCGTCAACAAGTTCAAGCGTTTTGCGCAAGGTGCCGCTCAGGCGCCCGACGATCTTGGCCATTACCGCTGGATGGTGTATCTGGGCGCGGGCGCTAAACGCCGGCTCTACACTAAGACGCTACAGTCGGCGCTTGTCGCTTCGGACGTGTATCGGCCCGTGCGCGACGCAATGCGGCGGTACAGCTCCGACGATCTCCTGAATCGACAGTTGTATACCGATCTCTCGGTGTACCTGGTCGACGACATCCTCGTCAAAGTCGACCGCATGAGCATGGCGACGTCTCTCGAGACGCGCGCGCCGTTTCTCGACGCCGAGGTGATGGAGCTCGCGTTTTCAATGGCCGGATCGCTCAAGATCCGCGACGGCGAGCGAAAGTGGATCCTGAAGCGCGCCATGCGCGGCATCCTGCCGGAACGGATTCTGACGCGCCGCAAGGAAGGTTTCAGTATTCCGATGAAGAACTGGCTGCGCCGGGAACTGCAGCCGCTGATGCGGGAGTTGTTGTCGCCGGAGCGGATACAGCGGCGCGGATTATTCGATACGCCCGAGGTTGCGAGCCTGGTCGAGGCGCACGTAGCGGGACGCGAAAATCACGCCCACACGCTGTTTCCGTTGATGGTTTTCGAGCGGTGGTGCGAAGAGCATCTTCGCTGACCATTGCGGCCGCGCTTGTCGTCGTCGCCCTCATGGCGCCGGTCGGTCCCTCGGCCGACGGCGGCTACGAGGTTGTCCGAGTACGACGGCGATAGCGCTTATGCCGGGAGGCGGTAAAAGTCCTCCACTTGTGCCACCTCGTTTCGGGTTTTCCATTCATCCCACCCGAGCTGACGCGCCATGATGCGAGCCGCATGCTCGAGCACATCGGCCCCGGGATGCCCGGCCGATCCCGCCTCGGTCCGCCTGATCACGGCATCGCTCAGCGCAACGGCGCACTCATGGCGGGCCGCGTGGAGGATTTCGGCGCCGGTGACGGCACAATGCCGGCCGAGCGGCTCGGCGAGCACCGGCATGTCGCGCGCGATTTGGAGCACTGCGTCGTAGTTTGTGCCGTAGGTGAGCGCCAGCCTGCGAACCGTCTCGGCAGAAATACCTGGCATATCGCGGTGCAGCACGGCGCGCAGGAAGCTTTCTTTGTTCGTGATAGCGCCACCTGCGACCGGCGTGATCTCGGTGCGGCACGGCGGCGGCGTGCTGTGTCCCCGGGCGCGGAAAACGCCGTCGATTGCGCGCGCAGCCGTATGACGGGCAGTGGTGTAACGCACGCCGAACATCGAGATCAGACCCGGCGCATCCTGGCGGCTGTGATCGACCACGGCGCTTTCGCGCAGCAACTTCACGTGCGTGTCGTGACTCGACACCGTTGGCAGCAGGCCGCGATGAATGAGACGCACGTCGCTGGTGGTGAGTGCCGCGCGAGGAAATGCCTCGCGTACATCGGCGAGAAACGATTCCAGGTCCGAGCGCGACACGGTCAGCGCGTCGGGCGGACCCGAATGCGCGTCGTGGCTCGTGCCGACCACCGACACGTCTCGCCACGGCACCATGAAGAGAAATCGCCCGCGCGCAAGGCCACCGCAGGCGTACGATCCGGTGGCGCGGCGCGTCACCAGATTCATCGCGCGCGACAGCTTTGGCGCCGGTCCGCTGATTTCTCCGCGCAGCGTCTCGAGCAGCGACGCGGCCCAGGGACCGGCAGCGTTCAATACCACGTCGCCGCGCACGTCGAACTGGTCGCCGGTGAAGCGGTCTTCCACGTGCACGCCCGTGATATTCGCGCCGTCGCGCAGGAACCCAGTTGCGCGGACATAGTTGGCCACCGCTGCACCGGTGTCGGCGGCCGACTGAATGAACGAGAACGTCATTCGATCGGTGTTCTGCAGCTGGTAATCGTGCCAGACAGCGCCGCCCGTCACCCCTTTCGGTTCGATCGCCGGATTGGCCACAAGACACTCGTCCCGCGAAATCAACTGGCTCGCCGGCAGGTGCAGACTCGGATCGACCAGGCCGTCGTGTCGATCGCGTGAGACGATCTCGTTGACGGTGAGCGCCATCCGCATGAGCGCCGCCGACCGGCGAGGGTCGCGGTACGTCGGCACGACGAACGGCAGCGGCTGCACGAGGTGCGGCGCCACACGCGCCAGCGCGCGCCGCTCGCGGGTGAACAGCCGCATCTGCGCAAAGTTGAGCGCCTGCAGCGAGCGCAAGCCGCCGTGAAGAGTCTTGAGATTGTTGAAGGAAGTGCCGCTGCCGAAGTCGTCCTTGTCAATGAGCGCAACTGACAAGCCGCGCAGGACCGCGTCCCACGCAGCCACCGCTCCGTAAAATCCGGCGCCGACGATGACGAGATCAAAGCGAGTGTCGGCCAGGCGGCCGAGATCGCGCACCATCAAAGGCGCATTGTACGATAGGGTGAAAGACCTGTGATTGCAGATCGTCGATTGCAGATGGGTGATTGAAATCTTCAATCACATCCGCAATCTGCACTGACGCGGCGATGATTAGCAGGATTGAAGAGTATTGGAACGCGCGCATCCACGATCTCGACATGACCGACCATCCGGTCGGGTCACGCGAGTTCTTCGACGATCTCGATGCCTACCGCTTCGATAAGCTTCACTACCTTCCGCGGCTCGTAGACTTCAACGCCTTCCGCGGCCGCGACCTCCTCGAAGTGGGATGCGGAATCGGCACCGACCTGGTGCGCTTCGCGCGCGGCGGCGCCATCGTTTCTGGTATCGACCTGTCGCAGACTGCCATCGACCTGGCGCGCAGGAATTTCGCGTGGCACGGCGTCGCGCCGAAAGAGCTGCAAATCGGCAACGCCGAGGCCCTGCCGTACGCCGATGAAACGTTTGATGTGGTCTACGGACACGGCGTGCTGCAATACACCGCCGACGCCGCGCGCGTCGTGCGCGAGTGCCACCGCGTGTTGCGGCCAGACGGTCTCGCCATTTTCATGGTCTACAACCGCATTTCGTGGTTGAACGCGATGGCGAAGCTGACGAAGGTGGCGCTTGAGCACGAAGACGCGCCGGTGTTGAAGAAGTATTCGATTCGCGAGTTTCGCGAACTGCTTTCGCCCTTTGCGAAAATCGAAATCGTGCCGGAGCGGTTTCCCGTCAAGTCGCGGCTGCACGGCGGCTGGAAGGGGACGTTGTTCAACACTCTATTCGTGGGGACCTTCAACGTGCTGCCACGCGCGTGGGTACGCCCGCTGGGTTGGCACCTCATGGCGTTTTGCCGCAAAGTGGGATGATGCGAGATTTCCTGACCGCCGCGGCGATGCTTCTGGCCGCGATCCCGCTCGGCGCGCAAGCCGTCAAGCCATTCCCGCCGGGCCTTACGGGAGAGTTACTCTTCCAATCGGACCGCGAAGGACCGACACGCTTGTTCGTGCTGAATCTCTCGACCGCCGCCGTGCGCCGCGTCGGAACCCCTGGCGACTGGCTGGACGAAGAGCCGCGCTGGTCGCCGGACGGTCGACGCATTGCCTTCAGCTCGACGCGCGGCCAAAAAGACAACCTGGATATTTTCGCCATGGACGCCGACGGCGGCAATCTTGTCCGGTTAACGGATCACCCGTCGGCGGAGCAGGGGCCGGTGTGGGCGGCGGACGCAAAGAGCCTCTATTTCACTGGCGAGCGCGATGGCCGCGGTGAGATTTACCGCGTCTGGCTGGCCGACAAGCGCGTCAATCGCATCACGGGCGGTTTCGATCGCGCGATCATGCCGGCGACGTCGCCCGATGGGCGCTATCTTGCGTATGCCGCGCAGACGATCATGAGCTTTCAAATTCAGCTCGTCGATCTCACCACTGGCAAAACACAGCAGGTGACATCCGGCCGCGGCTCGTGCCGGCCTTCCTTCTCGCCCGATAGCAAGGAGCTGGCGTTTGTCCGCATCGAGAAGGAGCCGTCGCAGATCGATGCTGTACGCGAGACCGGCACGCGCACGCTCATCGCGGATCAACGGCTCTGGAGCTATTACCCGGATTACTCTCCGGACGGCCGGTATCTCGCGTTCTCTGTGAGTCCCGAGCATCACCGGGGCGAGGACTGGGACCTTGCATTGATGGACCTTCAGAAACCGGGCACGTTTATCCGTCTCACGACCGGACCAGGCAACGACCGCGTACCGGATTGGCGGCCAATACCGCGGAGCTAACGCTCCGCGCTACATGACTCGAAGCAGCGCTTGTTGCATGTAGCGCGGACCTGCCGGGGCCCCCGACGCGCGTTTTTTGCGCGTTGGGGTGGCTTTAGGTCCGCGACCGGCGCGATCAATACGGAAATCGCGATTTCAACCGCAGAATCGGCGCCTCAAACCCGTGCCACGACAGCCAGGCCAAGCCGAAGGTCGGCGCGGTCGCAAGCGCGTAGAAGGCCAGCTGCGCCGGCCACATCGCGCCAAGCACGACGGGAAATTCGTCGGCGCCCATCACCAACTCCTGCACCGCGCGCGATACCGGCAGGTGGATCAAGTACATGCAATAGCTGTATTTGCCAAAGGCGCGCAGCCAGCCGGCGGAGAGGAGCGTTGGAATCAGGCTTTGCGGCGCGCGCGTGACCGCCGATACGATCAAAGCCGCACCTGAGAGCGCCAGCACCGAATAGCCGACGCGTTGCGTCCACAAGCCCCACCACCACGGTGTCTCGTCGGCGAGAGCGAGCGCAACGGCAGTAGCCGCAGCGGCTACGCAAAACCACGGCGCGACGGCCGCCGCTTTGGACAACCACGCCCGGCGCGCGAGCCAGGCCAGCAGCGCGCCCGTTGCCAGCGCGTCGGCGCGATAGTGCGGCAATACGTAGACGTCGACCGAGTGTAATCCGTCCTCGAGCGCGAGCGTGCGGGCGAGCGGGACGATGAGAAGAATCGACGCACAGAGCGGTCCAAGCCACCGCGGCGGCAGCAGCCAGACCATCACGGCCCACAGCAGATAGAACTGCTCTTCAATCGCGAGCGACCATGCGACATCGAGGATGCCGTGCTGGAAATCGTTGCGCTCCGCGATCGCAAAATTCACGAGGTACAACCAGTACGGCCACTGCGTGACGCCGTGAGCGCCGCCAAGCAGCGTCGACCATCGTGGAAAATGCGGCAGCACGATGAGCGACAGGAACACGATCAGGTAATACAGCGGAAAGATGCGCAGCGTGCGCCGCGCGTAAAAACTCGTGAAGTAACGATCGCTGCCGCGCGCGTCGATCAGAATTCCAGTAATGAGGAACCCCGAGAGCACGAAAAACAGATCGACGCCGCTCCATCCAAGCAGCGCGAGAAACCCAAACCACGCGCCGACAGAGGTGACGGGATCGAACAGTGTGAAGTGATGGAGAAGGACGAGAATGATGGCGATCCCGCGGATGCCATCAAGAGCCGGCGTATACGCAAACACTACCGCGATATCATAACGTCTGTGCGGTCCTGGTTGCCGCGAGTGCTGCTCGTCATACTCGCGACGCTCATTCTGATCGAAGTCATCGTCATTGCTCCGCGCCCCGGCGCAGCCGCGGTTGTCGCCACCGCGATCTGGATGGCGCTTCCAGGCGTGAGCTTCGCGCGCGCGGTGTTGCGCGAGCGTGACAAGACCGGTCTGGGATCGTGGCTGATCGGCCCGGCGCTCGGTCTCGGATTCAGCGTGTTCGGCCTGCTGCTGTTTTGGGCAGCAGGACTGCAAAACTGGTTTGCGCTGATTCTCGCGCCCGCGCTCACCTGGGCTCTCGCGATACTCACGAGGCGCGTGGGCGCGCCTGCTGTTCGCGTGCCCGTGTTCGATCGCCGCGACGTCGCGGCGGTTGCGATCGCGCTGCTCGTGGTGCCGGCCATCACGTGGAAGCCGTACGACCACGTCGCGGAGCCGGTCGCCGACGGGCAGGCGTATCGCGCGTACTTTACGGCGGATTTTGTGTGGGCGATGACCGTCACCGCGGAACTGGCCAAGGGCGATGTGCCGCCCGCGAATCCGTTTCTACGGGGACAGCCGATGCGCTACTACTGGATGTCCCATCTGCTTTCGGGCGCGATCTATCGAAACGGGCGCGGCTTGGGCATCACGGCCGAACAAGTGGTGCTGTTGGATGGGATCGCCTTCAGCCTTGCCTTCGTCGCGTTTGTGTACGCGCTGGCGCGGTTTGCCGGCGCCAGCCCAGCCTGGAGCGCATTGCTCGTCATCGTCGGATTCACCGCGAACAGCTACGAGGGCCTGAACCGGCTTTGGCTCCTGTATCGCGAGGGCGTACCGATCGACTACGTCAAAACCCTCAATATCGACGCGGTCACACGCTGGTTCTATCAAGGGATGCCCGTGGATGGGCTCCAGCGGCTGTTCCTCTATCAGCCTCACCATCTCACGGGCTATGTGCTGGCGCTTTCCGCGTTGTGGATCTCGGCGTTCGCCGACGACATCACCGACACCGCGGTGTCGCTCTGCAGCGGCATCCTGCTGGGGCTCGCTTTTCTCTTTAGCACATTCACCGCAATCATCGTTGGCTTCGCCGTCGGCGTCGTGTTTGCCGCTCGCCTGCTCGCCGCGCGCGCATTTCGCGCCGTCTGGCAATGTGCGGTGCTCGGGGGCGGTCCGTTGCTGGTCGGCATTGCCGTCAGCAGCGCGCTGGGCTACACCGACGCCCGCGACGGCTTCTTGATTGATTTCGGCCTCAACCCGGTCGCGCTCCGCCGCTGGCCGTTGATGTTTCTACTGAGCTTTGGTCCGTTGCTCTTCGTGGGCATTGGCGGGCTGCTACGCCTTCGCTGGATCGTGCGCGACGGTGCGGCCGCCGCGGCCCTCGTGTTCAGCGCCGTGCTGTTCTACTTTCTCGCCGATGTGCCCGACATGGGCGGGGTGTGGGTCGGCTGGCGCAGCGGACATCTGTTGCAGATTGCCTTCGTTGTGATCGGTGCCTCCGCATTGACAGCGTGGTGGTCACGGCGCCGGTTGCGCATGCCAATCGCGCTCGGCCTCACGGCGGGTGTTGCGTTAGCCGTACCGACTGTCGGCATCGACGTTTACAACGCGCAAGACATCACAAATCGCGGCCCGGGCCCCAGCTTCCCATGGACGCTCATCATTACGCCGCAGGAGCGTGACGCGCTGAATTGGGTGAAACGGGCAACGCCCCCCGAGTCGATCGTGCAAGTCGAGCCCATCGCGCGCGGCCCGGGTGGCTGGGCGTACGTGCCAGCGTTCGCAGAACGCCGCATGACCGCCGGGATCCCGATCTCGATGATTCCGTTGAAGCCTTATCAACAGGAGAGCGCTGCGGTCAGGAGCGTGTTCACTGCCCCGACACCCGAAGACGCGCATGCGTTAGCCCGCGTGCTCGGGATCGACTACCTGCTTGTTGGGATGGTCGAGCGGCGGTCGTACGAAGGACCGCTGGCCGCGATCGCGGCCCGTCCAGACTTGTTTCCGCGGGTGTTTTCCAACGACGCCGTCGCGATCTACGGCGTCCGTCGATAAGACAGAGGCCCTTTAGGACCGTAGCTGACGGCGCTGCTTTCGCCCGTCGCGCGCGCGGCGCACCGACTCGAGGACGACGATGTTGCGGCGGTGCAGGGTCGCGTCGCCGGTGCGTCGAGCCTCCTGCAGAATGGCGACGATCGCTTCGAAAACCTCTCGTTCGTCCGCGTCGAGCCGTTCGCGGGCGAGCGCGTCGGTGAGGCTGAGCTCGAGTTCGGCCGTCGTTTTCGGATGATCGAACGAGATCAGCGCGCGTCCGTCAGGCAGCGGCACAAGGCGAATGCCGGTGCGGCGTTCGAGAGCCGGCGTCCGGCGGATGGTGATCACCGCCTGATCGCCAAAAATCGCGAGCTCCGCGGGCGGCTTACCGTTGACTGCCGCCTTACGCATCGCGAGTTGAACGATGGCGCGGCTCGGATCCGGATCGATTTCCGCCAGCACCGCGAGAATGCTTTCGGGAAGCGTGAGTGTGAGCGCACGTGACGGCCCGTCGAATTTTCGCGGCCGGCCGCGGCGCCGTTTGAGTGCGGCGAGAACGGACGCCGATAGCGCGGGCAGCGCCTCCACGGCATCGACCCCGGGTAAATCGACCGCCGCCAGCGCGGCGACGAACGTTGTACAGATGTCAGCGATAGCCGGAAGATACGAGACGGGGACGGGCAGGATCATCAGATCAGCGTTGAACGGTCAATATATCAGATACCACGCGAGCAGCGAGAGCGCTACTACAGCTGCGGCAACGACCAGCCATGCCACCACCAGCAGCATTTGGCGGAGCAGGCCGGCTTCTTCCCACGTGAACATCAGAAATACCCGCGGCTCGACTCATAAACCGGCTTCGGCGTGAGCGTCGGCTCGGCCGCTTTGCGCTTGAACAGTGTTGGCCACATCCTCATCGTCATACTCAGTCCGGACTTGCTGGTCATCAGGACCGTGTTTCGGAAGTAGCGCAGCGCCGGTATCGGGTAGATGCGATAGAAGAGCAGTTCCTGCACCATGTTGAACGAGCCGACCATTCGGAAGAGGACGTTGTCGGGCAGCTTCACGAGTTTTTTGAAAAACGGGATCCAGCGCGGAGAGAACTTGCACATCAACCAGAACAAGGCGGCGATGTTGCTGAACTCGCGGGCATACGGCGTCTTGATCGTGATTTCCGTCGCTTCGGCCACGTGCTTCTCGATGTCGAAATCCTTATCCAGATAGCCCTGCTGCTTGGCGTACTCGACGAGGGGAAGTCCGGGAAACAGGAGAAACGTGTTTGCGCGCACGTAGTTCGACTTGAGCCGCATGTTGAGCTCGATCGTCTCCATTGCGTTGTCGACGGTTTCACCCGGCAGGCCGACCATGTTGGTGGTGAGGACTTTGATGCCTTTTTCGCGCAGAAGGCGAGCACCTTCGACGATGTGGTCGTCCTTTGATTGCTTGCGGATCACCCGCTCGCGTATCTCCTGGTTGCCGGATTCGAGTCCCACCGCGGCGCCGTAGCAGCCCGCTTTCTCCATCAGGTCGGCGGAGTGCGGCCGCACCGAGTCGTAGCGAATATTGCAGTTCCAGGGAATGCCGACTTCCTTGGGATAGATCTCAGCGAACTCCTCGAGCCACTTGTAGTTGTTGCGGATGAAAAGAAGATCGTCCGAAAAATGCACGTGTTTCAACGTGTATCGATTCTTGATGTCCTTGATCTCATCGACGATGCGGCGCACTGACTTACGGCGGAGGTAATCGGACTTGGTCTCCGTCCGATACATGCTGCGAATGACAGGTTCGTGGCAGAACGTGCACGGGTACGGACATCCCATGCTCGAAATGAACCGCTTCATCGGCATGTCACGCAAGAATCCGTACTTCGCGTAGTAGAGATCGCGATCCGGCGGGGGGAGCTCGTCGAGGGGAACCGCCGGCCGGATGCTGTTCTTGTGGATGGTCCCGTTCCGCGTCTTCACGTGCAGGTTGCGGATCTGCGTGACATCCTTGCCGGCTTCGATCGCATCGGCGAGTTCGAGCATGGCATGCTCGCCTTCGCCGCGGCAGATGATGTCGATGCCTGGCTGGTCGATCATCTCCGGCGAATAGGTTGGATGTGGTCCGCCGACGATGATCGGGATATTCAGGTGCTCTTTGATGCGGAGCGCAAGACGCTGAATCGAGTGGTGCACTCCGGTGAGCGCCGAAAACGCGATGAGGCCGGGATCGTAGTTGCGAATGGCGCCGATCAGGTCGGGTGTATGCGACACGAGCAGCAGGTCGGTGTGATGGCCATTCGCCTTCAGGATTCCTGAGAGATTCGCAACGCCTATGGATTCCTGGATGCCGTTGTTCTGAATGAAGAGAACTCTCACTCTGCTCCTTCGCAACACGACGGGGATGAACGCGATACGATAACACGAATATTTATGAAAAAAGGCCGTCAGCGCCATTTTTTCAGTGAAAAATCTCGCTATCATCGCTAGCGTGCGCCTCCGGTGGTTTGCGCTTGCGCTGTTGCTCAGCGCGATTTCGCTCGAAATCACCGTCGTCGCCCCACATCCCGCCGTGCTGCTGGTGGTGGCCGCCCTTCTGTTGATGGGTTCGTCCGGTGTCTTTCTCGCGCGCCGCGCCCTCGGTCCGCGCGATCCGTCGGGAATTGCGGCGTGGCTGGTCGGCCCGCCGCTCGGGTTTGGATTCGGCGTGTTTGGCTTGCTGCTGCTGTGGGCCGCAGGCGTCCACAACTGGATCGCGATCGTTGGGGGCGCGGCAGTGCCAGTGCTGATTGGCGTTGCGGCTGGTCGTTGGGGCGGCATCTCGCTCCGTGTGCCGCACTTCGACAGGCGCGACGTCGTCGCCGTGCTGCTGCTTTTGCTCGTGGTGCCGCTTGTCACGTGGGCGCCGTATGACCACGTGCGCGAAAGGGTCGCCGACGGTGAAGCGTATCGCGCGTACTTCACGGCCGACTTCGTCTGGGGAATGACGGTGGAAACCGAGCTGGCAAAAGGCCAGGTGCCGCCGGCGAATCCGTTCCTGCGCGACGCCCAGCTGCACTACTATTGGATGTCGCATCTGCTCTCCGGCGCGCTCTACCGCAACGTGCGTGCCCTGCGTCTCACCGCCGAGCAGGTGCTTCTCGTCGACGGTCTCGCCTTCGGCCTTGCTGCCGCCGCGTTCTTTTATGCGCTTGCCCGATTTGCCGGCGCGAATGCCGCATGGGCCGCGCTCGCTGTCGCGGTGGGATTTCTCGCCAACAGCTACGAAGGTTTCAATCGGTGCTGGCTGTTATGGCAGGGCCACGCGCCGTTGGCCGTGGTCAAAACACTCAACATCGATGCGGTGACGCGGTGGTTCTATCACGGCATGCCTGTGGACGGTCTGCAACGGATGCTGCTGTACCAGCCGCATCATCTCACGGGCTACATGCTGGCGTTATCGGCGCTGTGGATCGTTGGATTTGCCGACGACGTCACGGAAACCGCGATTGCGCTCTCTGCAGGGATCCTGCTCGCGCTCGGTTTCCTGTTCAGCACCTTCACGGCGCTGATCATCGGTCTGGCAGTGGCAATGGTGTTTGCGCTACGCCTGATCCAGCAGCGGGCGTTTCGCGCGATTGTGCCGTCGATCATTCTCGGCGGCGCACCGGTTGCCGCTGGCATCGGCGTGAGCTTCGCGCTCGGTTACACCGATCCCAACCACAGTGTGCCGATGACGTTTGGTCCAAATCCGATTGCCCTTACACGCTGGCCGCTGATGTTGCTGCTCAGTTTCGGTCCATTGCTGTTTGTGGGCGCGGCAGGTCTGGCGCGTTGGCGCTGGGTGATCCGCGACGGCGTCGCGCCCGCTGCGCTCGTCGCGAGTGCCCTGGCGTTCTACTTTCTGGTTGATGTTCCGGACGAAGGAGGAGTGTGGGTCGGGTGGCGCTCGGGACATTTGCTGCTGATCGGATTTCTGGTGATAAGTGCTGCCGCCTGCACCGCCGCATGGCGTTTTCAGCGATGGCGTCGGGTGCTGGCGATGGCGCTGGTCCTGGCCGTGATTCCGGCCCTGCCCACCGTCGCCATCGACGTCTACAACGCGCAGGACATCACCAATCGTCGGCAGGGGCCGGATTTCCCGTGGACGCTTGTGATTTCGCCGCTCGAGCGCGAGGCGCTGGAATGGGTACGGCATTCGACCCGTGAGGATGCGATCGTGCAGTACGAGCCGTTCGTGCGGGGAGCGGGCTGGTGGTGTTACATCACGGCCTTTGCGGAACGCCGGATGGCAGCTGGCTTGCCCGGCTCGATGATTCCGTTCAAGCCTTACCAGATGGCAAGCGACGATGTTCGCAGCGGCATCTTTCGCGCGCGGTCGGCCACCGATGCCCATGCGATGGCGGCATTCCTCGGCATCGATTACCTGTTGATCGGCGCGGCCGAGCGTCGCGCGTACCATCCGACGCTGGTGGAGATTGCAAAACGTCCCGATTTGTTTCCGCAGCTATTCAAGAACAACGAGGTGACGATCTACGAAGTGAAGAAGTGACGTGGCAGCGCGCGTCGCCAGCCGCTCGGCGTCGGGGCAGACCGACGGCCCAAGGCGTCGGGCCACAGCAGCGGTTCCAAACTCCTCGATGACGTTGATGTCGTGCAGGAGCTCCTTGGGCAGCGTCGGCAGGTGGACGATGGCGTACGGCAAACCGCCAGGCTCGAGCCATCGCAGGACGGCGCGGGCAGGGACGAACGTATTTGGATCGGCTGTGCGCGCTGACGAGCGCGGATTGCCGAGCACCGCGAGGTGGAGCCAGTACGCGGTGTCGCCGTTGGCGACGAGATAATCGGTGCACGCCGCCTCGAGATGCCCTCGCGCCCAGCGGCCCGCGTTGTACAAATCGGAGGAGACGACCGGCACCGGACGTGTCGCGCGAAAAACGGGTCTCCACGCACCATAAACCGCGACGAGCAACAGGCTCCATGCGACGGCTTCGCGCGCAAGCCGCGAAAAACGGCGGCGATCGACCGACCATTGCCACATCTTGGCGATCGTCAACCCACCCAACACAGCAAGAGGGTAGATCAAGAGATAAAACATCTTGAGGGCCATGTACGGTGTGCTCGCACCGCGCGAACGCGCGACGGCGTAGAGTGCCGCCGACTGCGCCACAATCGAGAGCACCAGTAACAGCGTCGGCCTGGCGCGGCGCTCGAAGCACGCGACAATGACACCGGCGAACGTGAGCGCAAGGAACACCCATCCAAACGTGGCGACCGAGGGACGCAGCACGGCGCCGGTCGTGCCCGCCATAACGAGCCAGCCCGACCGCGCTGCTGAATGCACGATGGCGATGGCGAGCACGGGTGCGATCGCAATCGCAAGAGCGAATACGCGACGGCGGAACGGAATGCCGCCGCGCGTCAACGCAACAGCAACGAGCGTGACGATCGGTGCGCCAATCCAGATTGGCCAGGTGAGAAAGGCGCCAATACCGGCCACTCCAAACAGCACGGCAGGCAATCGAGACGGCGTCGCATCCCAGACAACGACCGCCCACCACATGGCAACGGCAAACACTTCGGCGGCCGCCTGAGCGAAAAACGAGTCGCCCACAAACGACCCGATGGCGTACGCCTGCGGTGTCAGCGACAGCAGCACGGCCGACGCGGCGACGGGTACGCGCGCGGTGTCGATCGTGTATGTTCGCAATGCGATCAAGAACACGAACACGCACTTGAGCGCCACCGTCAGCGCGATCACGGGATACATCGTGTGAAGGCCATCGCTGCCGGCCCACGCGCCGCTGAGGGCCGCAAGCAGATGGACGCCTGGGGTGTAGTGCGCCATCTCGTTCATCACCGGCACGAGCGTCGCGTCGGGCAACCGCCAGTTTCGTTCGAGAAAGTCGACGAGCGTGAGATGGTGCGCCAGGTCGGGCCCGCTGCCCGGCGGCAAGAGCTCTGGCCGGCCAAGCCACCAAAGCCATCCGATTACTAGCGTGGCGATGCTGGCGGAGGCGAGCGTCGCGGTCCGGTCGCTCGCCGCACCGCGCAAGAGTTTCAGTGCACTGACCACGCCTGCCGCGAGGGCAAACCCGAGGAGGGCAAACGGTGAAATCGCCGCGAATCGGGCCCAGAGGTACGCGACGCAGATCAAGGAAGCCAGCAGCGTCGCGAGCAGGGCAGCGACGGCTTCTGGAATCGTCATCGGGCGGGTCAGCATCGCGCTATCCTATCGCCGACGTCCGCATGGTCGGACAAGAGGCTTCACGCGATCGGCGCGTAAGGTGTTTTCGGTCGATCACGACACGCTCGGTCCGCCGCGACTCACGCGCGACGGGCGTGCAGCGTTCTTCTCGCGGCGCGCCACGGAGGCGGACATTGGGGCTGGTGAATTTGCAATGATCGCGGACCCAAAGGTCCCCGTCGCGTGTTACGCGTTGTAGCCCGGACGTTCAGGTCCGCGCTTTTCGTCCGCGGATATCTTCAATCACCTCATCGATCCTGCTTTCAATCGTCCGCGCTGGCTCATACCCCAGCGCCTTCTGTGCCGCCGTGATATCCGCAATTGAGTAGCGCAATTCCCCAGGCTGTGCCGGCGCATGTTGCGGCTCGAGGGCCGGATTGATGCGCTGCGTCAAGAGATCTGCCAACTGATTCAACGACGTGCCGCGGCCCGTGCCGAGGTTATACGTGCCCGGTGCGCCACCTGGCGCCGCCATCGTGCCGGCGACGATGTCTTCGACATGAACGAAGTCGCGCTGCTGCTCGCCATCTCCGAAGATCACGGGCGCTTCGCCGCGCAGCAGCCGGGTCACGAAGATGGTGATCACGCCGACGTACGGCGTGTAGGCCTGTCCAGGCCCGAACGTGTTGAAGAACCGCGCTGCGGTGAGCGGAATGCCACGGCGGCCGAGAATCTGCTGTGCGACGCCTTCGGCCGCCAGCTTGCCGTATCCGTATGGCGACAGCGGCTTGGTTGGATGGTGTTCGTCAATCGGCGCCGGCGCATCGGCATCGGCGTACACCGCCATCGACGAAGCCAGCACGAACCACTTCACCTGCGCGGGATCGACTAACTTGAGCACCCGCGCCGTGCCCATCACGTTGGTGTCGAGATCCTCGTAGAAATGATCGAAACTGCCGCGAATCGTCACCTGTGCGGCGAGGTGAAACACACAATCGACACCCTGCAGCGAATCGGTGACGGCACCTTCGTCGCGAATGTCTCCATGCACGAAGCGCGCACCATCAGGCACGACGTCGCGCCGGCCAACCGACAGGTTGTCGATCACCGTCACCTGCCGGCCGCTGGCAAGTAAGGCGCGAGTGAGATGCGACCCGATGAAGCCGGCCCCGCCCGTCACCAGCGCGTGACGGAACGTCATGATGCCGCGTGTGCAGCCTGCGCGGCGACTCCCGGACAGTAAACCGTGTGCTCGCCGTCCATCACCACCGAGTCCAGGTCGGTCGTAGCGTCGACCACGACGTTGGGCATGATGACGCTGTTGGAAATCCTGATGGGATGGCGAATGACCACGCCGTTGCCGACCACGCTGCGCTCGATGCGTGTGCCCGCGGGCGATTCCACCGAGTCGGCGACGAGATGGGGCAGTCCGCTCCGCCCGAGCTCGATCAGGTTGATGACGAGCAGATCATCCGGCTTCGTCAGGTTCAAATCGCGCTCGACGATCGGCTGATGATGGACCGTGTAGCCGTCGTTGATGAGAATCTGAATGCTGTCGGTGATCTCGTATTCATCGCGCATCGCGGTGCGCGGCGTTCGCCGAATGGCGTCGAAGATGTGCGGATCGAAGACGTACAGGCCGCAGCCTTTGAGCTGGCTGTCGACGTAGCGCGGTTTCTCGATGACCCGTTGCACGCGCCCGCGCTCGTCGGCCTGAATTACGAAATTGCGGCGGACCATCGCCGGATCCGGTTCGTACATGCTCACAAGGTTGGCGTTCACGTCGCCGCTCAGGACCTGATCGCAGAGCGGCCGCAGGGGCGCTTTCAGGTGAAAGTAGATGTCGCCGAGCATCAGCAGAAACGGCAGCTGCACGCGCGATTCGAGCGCGCCCACCGCATGCGCCAGGCCAAGCGTGGTCTCCTGTTCCACGAATTTAATGCGCACGCCGTAGTGGGAGCCGTCGCCGAACACCCCTGCCACCTGATAGCCGAGATGTCCGACGACGATGTGAATGTCGCTGATGCCACAGTCGCGCATCACTTCGATCTGATGCGCGAGGAGAGGTCGGTTGAGGATGGGCAGAATCGGCTTGGGGCTGCGCTCCGAAAACGGATACATCCGCGCCCCTTTGCCGGCCGCGAGAATCACGCCAACCATGCGGCCGTTCAAGTCACCTTGCATCGCACCAGCTCCCGCATGACGCGCACCGCGTCAAACGCGCGGATCTTCTTCCCCTCTTCAAATGTCCTGCCACTGAAGCTGACCGGCACTTCGGCAAACCGCGCACCGCGCTGCGCCAGCCGCGCGGTGAATTCCGCCTCGAAATCGAAGCCGTTGGCGCGAATTGTAAGACCGCGCAGCAGCGGCGCGCGATACATTTTGTAGCACGTCATCAGGTCGGACACCTGCGCGCCATACAGAATGCGCGCGGCGGCCGACATGGTGAGATTCCCCATGCGGTTGATCCACCGCATTTTCTCGATCGAGCCCTTGAACCGGCTGCCGTAGACGACGTCCGCTGTGCCGTTCAAGAGCGGCTGCAACAGCCGGATGTAATCCTGCGGGTTGTACTCGAGATCGGCATCCTGATGGATGTAGATATCGCCCTTGGCCAGCGTCCAGAGGTGCTTGATCACGCCTCCGCGCCCGACGTTCTGGTCCATGAAGACGACCTTGAGCCCGGGCAACGACAGCTTCGACAGGATGTCGCGCGTGCCGTCGATCGATCCGTCGTCACACGCGAGGACCTCCATGTCGAGGCCGGTGTCGACAGAAACGACCTGCGTGAGCAGACGTTCGATCGTCGCCCGTTCGTTGTAAATCGGAACGAGAACGCTAAGGGTTCCGCCTTCGCGCGAAGCGCTTCGGCGAGACTCGCCGGAGCTCGAAGGATCGGGCATGAGCGGAGGCGGTTGCGGCACCTACAGACTGGCGCGAGCGGAGGGCGGTTGCGGCGGGTTGTGAGGATTGAACCGAAACTTGCGCTTTTCGATCGACGCACGCACGAGGAACCGCGCGTACGGCACCACCTGCTTGATCGCCGCGACGTTCATCTGGCAGGGGCTGAGGCAAGTCGGGCACTTTTCGTCGCGAATCACGCGGCGATGTTCCTGTGCCGATGCGCGGAAGTAGATGGCTTCCGGATCCTCGTCCTTCGTGTTGCCCACGATGTCGCTGTTCTCGCAGAAGAACAGGTCGCCGTTGGGGTTCAGCATCACGCCCTGTGTCTGGAACGGACAGGGCGCAGTCCGATGGTATCCGTTGCCGATCATGTCGGCGTAGTGCAGGTAGATGTAGTTCTGCCCGTCAAGTAGCGGATCGTGCCGCACGCGATCCAAAAAGAACTTTCGCATGCGCTGCTCTTCGACGCCCATCGGGCGAAGCTCACCGGCCAGATCCTGATTGCCGAGCATCGCGTCGGTAAAGCGCACCATGTTGAACACGATGTCCAGCTTCTCGTGTTTGGCCCACGCCAGGATATTCTCGGCGTCGTCCAGATTCTGCGAGAAGATCGTCGACGAGATGCCGAAATTGAAGCTGTACTTGTTCTGCAGCTCCTTCATCGCGGCGATCGTCTTGCCCGCCTTCTCGAACGCGCGGCTGACGTTGCGCACCTGACCGTGCATTTCGTTGACGCCGTCGATCGACACGCGCGTCGAGAAAATCACGTCGCGTTCGTGACACATCTCCACGACTTTGGCCAGCATCGGGATGGCGCGATGCGGCGTCAAGCCGGTGGTGTTGATGGTGAGCTTTCGTAGCTTGGGAAAGCTGTCGATCATCACGCGGCAGATGTCGACCATGTCATTGCGCGTGGTCGGCTCGCCGCCGGAAAGCGACGCGTTCTCGATTTCCTTCCACAGATTCGAGCTGAAGGCCTGTTCGACCTGCGGTAGCGTCAGGTCGGTCTTGCGGTCGCCCCGCGTCCAGTTGCTGCACATCTCGCAGCGGGCGTCGCAAACAAACGTGCAATGGAAGATGAGAACCGTGGGGTGCAGCGGGCTGTACTTAGCCACCGCGGCACGCATGAGATCGCGGGGAGCGCTCAGCGCGGCCTTGGCCAAGTACTTCGCGGCATAAGTTTGTGCCATGTAACCCTAAGATTTTACTGGATTTCTCGCCTCCGTCGCAACCAAAGCCAGAGCCCTGGAATGTTGCCGGCGAGCCCCGTCAGCACGATCAAGGTCGAGAGCGCGAACGATTGCTCGTCCGGAACACCCATAGGCCTCAACAGCCACACGATCACGCCCTGCGGGAGGCCGAAGCCGCTCACCGAGATCGGGAGCAGCAGCATCAACAGTCCGACGGGCATAAAGAGCAAATAGTAGCGAAACGGGGCCATGATGCCGAGACCCAGCCCGAGCAGATATGCCTGCGTGATGCGCAGCAGCTGTACGACGATCGACCACACCATGACTTGGGCAAGGACGCTGCCGCGACCACGGTAGCGGCTCATCGCATCGCTCACGCGCAACAGGCGACGCGTCACGGGCCCGTCGTGCAGATGTCTGGGCACGAACGCGCGCGTCAGCCGATCCGCCCAAAACGCCGCCAGGGAGACCGCGACCAACACGCCGACGGCCGCGCCTGTGCGCCAATCGGTCCCTCGTTCTGGCGTCCACGTGAGAAACCCGACCACACCCATCGCCACGAGCGACAGAATGCCGAGGACGCGATCGACGGCCACCGACGCGAGCGCTTCGCTGCCATTTGCGGTAACACGCGTGAGCCCCCACGCACGCGCGGCGTCGCCGCCAACGCCGGCAGGCAGGAAGCTGCCGACAAACGAGCTCGCCAGAAAAATCTCGGCCGCGTGCCGGGTGCTCACCGCAACACCGCTCGCGCGCAGCAGCAGCACCCAGCGCAGAATCATTACCGAACGATCGATGGCAACGAGCACCAGCACGAGAAGGAGATAAGTGGGCGAGACCGCGATCACCGCGCGGGCGGCGGCGCGCATATCGATGCTGGATGCGAGATACGCCAGGACCACGAGGGTCACGAGCACGCGCACGACCCACGACGTGACGAGGCGCTCGGCGACCGTCGTCCTCGGCGGGGAGATCACGTGCTTGCCGGCTTGCGCGCGACGAAGGTGAGCGTCTCGAACAGGTTCTTGCGGATCTTGAAGAGCAGGTCTTCGGTGCGCGTGTAGCGCGACAACGCGTCCACACCCGGGATGTTGACGAGCAGTGCGCCCGCGGCCAGCACGTCGCGCCGCACACCCGTGGCAACGCCGATGCTGCGCTCGACGTGCAGGATGTCGAAACCGCCATCGTTGAACAACTGCCTGACGCGGCGTTCGGTGGTCACGAAGTTGTGCGTGTAATCGACGTCCCAGAAGAACGTGCGCTCTTTCAGATAATCGGGGACGACCACGAAGAACACACCGCCCGGGCGAAGCGCGCGCAGCGCTTCAGCGGTGAACTGCCGCGCCGCGTCGATGCCGCTCATGTGCTCCAGGACCTGATCGGCGTAGATGACATCAGCACTCGCTTCGGCAACGGGGATCGGCGGCGTCCACGATTCGATGACGGTCAGCCCCTTCTTGCGGAGAACGTCGATGAGAATGGGGCTCGCTTCGATTGCGGTGTAACGCCATCCCGCTGCCACTGCCTGTTCCGCGAGCGTCCCGTGGCCGGGACCAATCTCGAACATGTCGCCAGGCGCCGGACGAAAGCGATGCAACAGCGCCAGACGATGCTGCTCGATCTTGCCGCGCCGGCTGCTGCCGTAGGTGGTGAGCTTTTTTTCGGAGAACGATTTGTAGAAGGTGGATTGCTCGGCCACTTAGAAACCCACAAAAACGCGAAGGGCAGGAGGCGGTCTGCCTTCCTGCCCTTTGCTGAGACTAATCAGACGGTCACTGCTTTACGGAACGCAGAGCGGCGCGTCGGCCGGGACATCTTCGGCCCGTCTCGGGAAAGGACCGCTCCACGTGAGCCCGGGCGTCGGCCCGCCGGCGCCGGTGATCATGTCGAAGACCTGGCCGCCGCCGTAGACCGTGGTGTCCTCGCGGAACATGCTGCCGTCGCTGGGACCGCACCCGAAGCAGTTGCACGCATGACCGCCGGGAGCCGCCATGATCGCCCTCCAGTTCGCGTCGGAGCGCGACAGCGCGTAGACGACCTGGCGAGTGAATCGATGGCAGGCGACGCCTACACCCGCCGCGCACGCCCGCCATTCCGCCGATTGGGCAGCGACTGCGGCGACGCATGCTAATCGATTGGTCGGGCCGAAGGGACCGCATGCCTCTGGAACCGGGAACGGCAATACGCCCGCCGGTGCCCCCGCTGGGCCCGGGCGGTCAAGCGTGCGGAAGGCAGCGGTGGCCGACCACGGACCTGCGTCGTTACCGAGACGGGCGCGTGAGCGATGCGTGTAGTTGGTTGCGTACTGGAGGTCGGTGTCGAGCTGGTGTGAGGTCCCGTTTACGATTCGCGAGTACTCCAAGCTTCCGCTGTCGGTATAGACCTCAATCTCGTAGGCGAGAGCGGGGGCCGTGGTGAAACGGCCGCTGGATGCATTGAAGCTGATCGTCGGCCTGATCGTGTCGACCGTCCCGCCGCCACTTGGAGAGAGGCCCGACGGCGCCGTCACTTTGAGGTTCGAACCATCCGGATTCAGCGCGCTCTCACCACCCGCAACTGCACTGGGCGACATCGGCGCATTCGCGGTGCCCGAACATCTCGTAGCGCCAGCCGCAGTGATCGCGATGAGCCCGACGAACAGAATCTTTCTCATCGAACAACTTCTCCTCAGCGAAATCTGTTTGAGGCTCGGTGTTGTCCGAGCCGAAAAAACCCGGAACATCATACAGCAGGGATCCGCACGACGCGAGGGCAACGTGCTAGGATGTTCGGCTGTTTGGACCCGCGCGGGATTATTTTTGACCCGCATTGCACACGACGTCAGTGCCGGACGGTTCGCCACCGGCGCCAAGGAGTTGAAATCAAGATGAAGAAGGCCTTGCTGTTCGCCGTTTGTCTGTTTGTCGCGCTGAACGCCAGAGACGCCGCTGCCCAAACTGTTCGTGAGTGGACCGATCGCGGCTATGCCAACGTGAATATCGGATTTGAGTCCGGCTCCGGCGAGTTGAACGACGCCGCCACATTCCGCCTCTATGACGAAGATGGCTCGCTATCGGTAGCGCAGGCAGTCGACTCCGGAGCGTTATTCGATTTCAGCGTAGGCGCGCGCGTGTGGCGCAACGCGTCAGTGGGCATCGGGTTCCATACAGGCACGACGCACAGTGAAGCAGCGGTGCAGGCCTCGGTGCCGGATCCGTTGGTTTTTGGCCGCCCCCGTCCAGTCGCAACGTCCGTCGCCGATCTCAAGCGGAACGAGCGCGCGTTTCATCTGCAGTTTGGTTACATGTTGCCTCTGTCGGATCGCATCAGCGTGCACGTGACGGGTGGGCCTTCCTTCTTCACGCTCAATCAGGACGTCGTCGAGGCCCTCGATGTGTCGGAAACGGGCGGCTTCAGTGCCACGCCGGTTGTTGCACGTCGGAGCGATTCGCCAGTTGGGGGCAACATTGGCGCCGACGTCGCATATCAGTTCTACGAGCGGAACAACGTCAAGGTCGGTGGCGGCATGTTCCTGCGCTGGACGGGCGCGTCGGCCGAGATCGAAGTCCTGCGTGACACCGGGCACATCCTGGATTCAGATGTGGGTGGCTTGCAGATCGGATTCGGCGGCCGCGTCCGCTTCTAGTGGACTGTCCCGCGTGAGGCCAAGGGCCGCGAAGTTAGCCGGATATCAAGGGCAGGCCCTTGGCTAGTTCTGCAGAAACGCCCCCGCCCTGTCCACCGGCCAACGCCGCCGGCACTATACGTCGCATCGGTGACGTCAATCCACGTCGGTCGCGCGCCGGCACTGCAGTGCCCGCCGATGACATCGATCAGGTAAACCTCAGTCGAACCTT
>JBKPDL010000079.1:0-35500 GCA_046727855.1 Acidobacteriota bacterium | reverse complement strand
ACTTCGTATAGTCGCGGCCGGGCGGCGGCGTGCAGGTCCTGGTTGCGGCATCGTTTGGATCAGGCGAGGCTCCTTCGAGTGCGCCCAGCATGATCGCGGCGTCGGTGACGGTCCGGGTCATGGGGCCGGCGGTATCGTGATCGGCGGTGATGGGAATCACACCGTAGCGGCTGATTCGACCAATCGTCGGACGAATGCCCACCAGCATGTTCGCGTTGGACGGGCTGATCACCGAGCCGCCGGTGTCGGTGCCGACGTTTGCGGCCCAAAGGTTTGCTGCAGTACCCACACCGGAACTCGAACCGCCCGTCGGCAGCGCTGGTCGTCCGTCGAACGTCGCTTCGCGCGGATCGGGCCGTGGATCGTACGGGTTATAGGCGAAGCCGCCGACGGCGTTGTAGTTGCCGGGCATCGGATTAGGCGCACCGGCAACCCAATTCGCGAGCTCGGTCAACCCCGCCTTGGCGATGATGATCGCGCCCGCGTCGCGCAGATTCCGGGTGAGCGTCGCTTCATACGGCGGCGTGTAGCCGAGAAAGGCAAGTGCCCCGCCGGTCGTCGGAAGATGCGTTGTGTGGATGTTGTCCTTGAGGGCGACCGGGATACCGTGCAACGGGCCTCGAACTTTCCCCTGCGCACGTTCGCGATCGAGGGCGTCCGCTTCCTCGAGCGCGTGCGGATTCACGGCTAGAGCTGCGTTGAGCCGGTCCTCGTAAATCGCGATGCGCAGGAGATATTGCGTGACGAGCGCGCGCGATGTGAGTTGCCCCTTGGCCATGGCCGCTTGCATCTGCGGAATGGTGGCCTCGACGACATTGAAACTTGGCGCGGCTGCGAAGGCGCCGAATAGTACTGCAGTCGCGATCGTGAGAATGCCCCTCATAGGGGCGGTATCTTAGCCGGGATTGACGCTCAACGCCCCCTCGCTATCGCCAAAACTCGCCAGGTGGTCATGACCGAGCGCGTGCAACACGCTGAGCATCGCGTTGGCCAGTGGCGTCCCGGTCGCGGCCTTTACATGGATGCCGCCTTTCAGCGCGCCGTCGGCGCGACCGGCGATGAAAAACGGTACGCGCTTGTGGTTGTGCTCGTTCGAGTCGCCAATTGGCGAGCCGCATACAGCACGATGGAGGTGTCGAGCAGCGTCGCGCCTTCATCTGGCGTGTTGTACAGCTTTTCGCGCCTGAACGCCGCGTGAACAGGTGGTTCAGGTGTCATTCAGGTCCCCACACCTGTAGCGCGGACCGCGTTCACCTCGGAACCTGCATGCCCGGCCGAACCCGGGGCGAACGGACTCGACGATCGTGGTGCTCATCGATGATGATGGTCCCGGCTTGCCGCCGTGGTTGCGTGAAAAGGTATTGCACCGCGGCGTGAGAGCGGACGAAGCGGCGCCGAGATCGGGCTTCGGCCCCGCGATTGTTCGCGCCGTCGCGGAACTGTACGCCGGCTCCGTCGCGCTGGCTGCCGCGCCGCTCGGCGGTCTGCGCGCGACGCGGCGCTTGCCGGCGGCAGGCTAACAACGAACTAAGAACTTCAGAACTATGGAACTCACTTTGAACTTTGAACTTTGAACTTTGAACTTTGAACTTTGAACTGACTGTCCACCGTGAACCCTCGACCGTCGACTGGAGACCGGCTCAATGGAACACATTGCTCGCGAGTTACGCCATGCGCTTCGATCGCTAGCGCGCGCGCCGATTCTCGCTACCGTCATCATCCTGTCGCTGGCCATCGGAATAGGGGTGAACACCGTCGTGTTCTCCTGGATTCAAGCGCTGGCGTTTCGACCGCTCCCCGGTGTGTCCAACGCCTCTGAGTTCCACGTGATCGAAGTCTTTGGCGAGACCGGTGGCCGCCCGGGCGCGTCCTGGCTCGAATACCGTGATCTCGCCGAACGTCTGGACACGGTCCGGGACCTTGTCGCGTTTCGGATGGTGCCGCTCAACATCGGCGAGACCAGCCGCAACGAGCGGACCTACGCCTTGCTCGTTTCCGGCAATTACTTTTCCGGACTCGGCATTCGGCCGGCTCTCGGTCGCACGCTTCGCCCGGACGACGTGACGCGGCCGGGCGCGGAACCGGTCGTGATGATCTCGTACGACTACTGGCAGACGCGCTTCGCCGGCAGGTCCAATGCCATCGGGCAGATACTGCGGGCCAACGATCGCAATCTGACAATCGTCGGCGTGACGCCCGAAGGCTTTCAGGGCAGCGTTCTCGGTCTGCAGTTCGATCTCTGGGTGCCGGCGACGATGGCGCCCATACTGCTGGCCGGCTCGCGCGAGTTGGACGATCGAAACCTGCGCGGCTACTTCGTCATGGGGCGGTTGGCGAATCGGGCTGCCGTTGACCAGGCGCAAGCCGAAGTCAACGGCGCGATGCAGCAGCTCGCGCAATCGTACCCGGAATCCAACAGGAACATGCGTGCCGAGCTCCTGCCTTATTGGCGGGCCACTCGTGGCCCGCAAGGGCTGTTGCTCCAGGGACTGGGCATTCTCCAGGGAATCATGCTGCTCCTGTTGCTGGCCGTCTGCGGTAACACGGCCAATCTCGTGCTCGCGCGCGCCAGCGCGCGGCAGCGCGAGATCGGTGTGCGTGTCGCGATGGGCGCGGGCGCCTGGCGAATCGTTCGGCTTCTGCTGGTCGAGAACCTGGCGCTCGGACTGATTGCCTCGGCACTTGGCATCCTGATGGCGATGTGGGGAACTCAGGCGTTGCGCGCGTTGCCGTTTTCCACCGCGTTTCCGGTGCGATTCCAGACGAGCATTGACGCGGTCGGCCTTGGCTTTGCGATCGGCCTCGGTGCGGTGTGCGCGCTCGTGTTTGGCGCCGCGCCAGCTCTGCACCTTGCGCGGCTGGATCCGCAGAACATCCTGAGATCGGGCGGGCCCGCCGGCACGCGGGCAGCGCTCCGCAACGCCTTGATGGCTGCCGAAGTGGCGCTGGCCCTGGCTGTGCTCATCAGCGCCGGCCTGTTCTTTCGCGCCATGCAACAAACGCGAGAGGATCCCGGGTTCCAGCGCGACGGCCTGCTGCTCGCCGCTTACGATCTGACCGGACGCACCATCGACGGTCCTGGCGCACGAGAATTCGCGCGCCGGCTTCTCGAGGAGCTTCAGAGTAATCGCGATATCGAGGTCGCTGCGATTGCGGCGTCTGTTCCGCTCGATATCCACGGTCTGCCGCAGCGGTCGTTCGTCGTCGAAGGCCGCGCACGCAGCGACGGTGGCCGCGACCGCGCGCTCTCGAATACCGTGACACCTGGCTACTTTGCTGCCATGCGAATCCCGATCCTCGAAGGGCAGGGCTTTGCCGATCTGGCAGACACCACAGCACCAGCGCAAGTCGTGATTAATCAGGAGTTCGTCCGCCGCTTCGTGCAGAGCGGAGAGGTGTTGGGCCGGCGAATCGAGAACAACGGCCGGAGCTACGTCGTTACCGGTGTGGTTCGTGACTCGCTCTACGACTCGTTCGGCGAGCCGCCGACCCCAGCCCTTTATTTTTCCTACCGAGACCGGCCGTCAGCGCAGGGCGAAATCCACGTTCGCGCGCGTGTCGGCGAAGAAACGCTGCTGGCGCCCGCCGTAAGGCGCGCGGTTCGCGCGCTCGATCCAGCTCTACCGGTCTACAACGTCAGGACGATGACGCAGCACGTCGAAACCAATCTCGTGCTGCGGCGCATTCCAGCCCGGATGTTCGTCGTCCTCGGTCCGCTGCTGCTGGTTCTGGCGGCGATTGGCATCTACGCGGTGGTTGCCTACACCGTGGCTCACCGGACGATCGAAATCGGCGTGCGCATCGCGCTGGGCGCGACGGCGCCCCGGGTTGTCCAGCAGATCGTTCGTGAATCACTGCGCGTGGTCATCGCGGGTGCTGCCTTCGGTTGGCTGCTCGTGTTCATGCTCTATACTCACTTGGTCCGCGGCGCGATCGATCTACCGTCGTTCGTCGGCGTGCCGGCGATCCTGCTCGCCGTGGCGGGTCTCGCGTCATGGATTCCCGCGCGGCGAGCAACGAGGGTCGATCCGGTGGTCGCATTGCGCCACGAGTAAATCGCCGCGCGTCGTGTTGTTTTTACATGCTACACTGTGCGCCATTCTGAGTGCTGGAGCGTTTGCTCGATTTTTGCAGGCGACATGACTGGCTTGCGACTTGCTCGTCACGCGGCAACTGATGTCGCAACGTAGTGCCCGCATGCAGTCCTCTGATCATTCGTCCGCTTCGAAGCAGCCCCCCAAGGCACAACCCGCGACCGAGTCTTCGACGAAGCAGTCTTCGCCGGCAGAGTCCGCGGGGTCACAGCCTTCGACGCCCCGTACTTCCGCGAGCCAGTCCTCAGCGATCCAGCCTTCAGCGGCACAGCGTCCAGCGACACAGTCTACGAAGACACAGTCGGCCGACACGCCCCTCAGTTTTGGCGCGCGTCTGAGGCGCGAACGCGAACGCCGAAGGGTTTCGATTGCCTCGATCGCCGAATCCACGAAGATCCTGGGTGCTCTCCTCGAAGGACTTGAGAACGACGACGTGTCGCGATGGCCGATCGGTTTTTACCGGCGTGCGTTTATTCGAGCGTACGCCACTTCGATCGGGCTCGATCCCGAACCGGTCGTGCGCGAATTCATGGAACGCTTTCCCGAGCCCGAGGAAACGCCTCCGGCGCCGGCCGCATCTACCCGCCCCCGGCGCACACGGCTTCGGGTCATGCTGGCCAAGCATTGTTCGTGGTTCATCGGGGGGCCACTGCTCGAACGATTGCCGCCCCGCATCAGCGCCGCGGCGTTCGACATCGCCATCCTCGGCGCCATCAGCGTGTGTCTGTTCGTCATTCTCGATGTCTTTTGGGCGCCGTTCAGCGTCGCCGCACTCTGCTATTACTGTGGCGCCATCCTTGTACTGGGCAACACGCCCGGCGTCTGCCTCTACGCGCCGGAACAGCATCCCTGGTCGAGGGGTTCATCGTCCCGTTCACGTCCGGCGCAGGGCCGGTGGCGATCGATCTGGAATCGGTTGCGGCGCGAGAACTCCTCCAGAATTGTCAAGTCCGTGGCAAGCCGCGGGTGGTCGCGCTCCGGATCGATCGAGACGGCCGGTTTATCGAAGTAGCTTACGAGTCGAGCCGATCAACGCCGCGCGCTCGACGCGTCCCCCCTTTCAATCGCAACCTCGCCTCGTGGTCGGCACGCCGACGCTGCAGCCCAGCTTCAACCCAAGGGAAAAAGGGAGTCTGACCCCTTTTCGAAAGATGTATTACGAACGCCGACGTCTTCGCATGAGGCGATCGAGGACCGTCCATAGCAACAGCAGCGGCGTGGCGAACGCGGCTGCCCAGATCGTCATGGTCGTCTTGCCGGGTCCCGTCAGTCGCACGGCAATCTGATTGCGGAAAGGGTCGTCATTGACGACGTAGGTCGACGTTGCCAATGGCCCTGTGAGATCGATGGCATCGGCGTCTCCGACTGCGGCTTCTACCCGCTCTTCGAATCCATCGAAGGCGGCAGCCACCTCGTCGGTGAATCGCGTCAAGGGGTCGAGACCGCCAAGAGATACGAGGTGAATCCCCTCGCGGATATCAGCGCAAATCGCGAGGTGCCGTCGCCACTCGCGATCGATGCCACACAGAAGTCGCAACTGCTGCGCGCGGCCAGCGTCGTCGCCGGCCGCTGCCGCGAGCACTTCCTGACGCCAGGCCATCACCCGCCTGCGCTGCTCGTCGACGATCGCGGTGTAGTGCCAAAGCGTCTGCCGAATCTCTCGATTTTGACCGTCAACGATGCGCTGTGCGCGCGCGATCTCGCGGCGAACCACGCGACGCTCAATTGGGTTATCGCTCGGGGCCGGCATGAAACGAGCCGGAATGAGCTGATGTACCCCGTAGCGAACCAGCAGGTCGTCCTCGAGACTCACGAAAAAGCGGGTCTCGCCGGGATCGCCCTGCCGGCCTGCGCGTCCGCGTAATTGCAGGTCCACACGGCGTGATTCATGGCGGTTGGTTCCGATCACGTAAAGCCCGCCGAGCGCGACAACGGCGTTGCGCTCGCGTTCATCGGCGCCGCCAAGGCGGATGTCGGTACCTCGGCCCGCCATGTTCGTGGAGATGGTCACCGCGCCGGGCGCGCCGGCCCCCGCGACGATGCGCGCTTCTTCCGCATCGTGGCGAGCATTGAGCACTTCGCAGGAAATGCCGATGGAGCGGATGTTCTGCGCAAGCCGCTCCGACTCTTCGACGGTCAGCGTTCCCACCAACACCGGCCGCCTCGCTCGGTGGCTGCGCCGGATTTCCTCAACGAGCGCACGCTCCTTGGCGTCGCGATGAGTGAAGACCAGGTCGGGATGATCGGTGCGAACGCACGGACGGTTCGTCGGAATCACCGCAACGCGCAAGCCGTAGGTATCTCGCAACTCCTCGGCGGCGTCGGCCGCCGTGCCGGTCATCCCACACAGTCGTGGGTAGCTTTTCAGGAAATGTTGCAGCGTAATGGAACCGAGAATCTGGCCATCGGGCTGCCGATCGAGTCCCTCTTTGGCCTCGACGGCCGCCTGAAGACCATCCGGCCAATGGCGGTCGCGGACGACCCGGCCGGTCAACTCGTCGACCATCTCGATGCGTCCGTTCCGAACAATGTAATCAACGTCGCGCTTCAGCAGCACCCGCGCATGCAGCGCGCAATTCAGTTCGGTGAGAAGGCCGAAGTTGCGCTCGTGATGCAGGCTGCCGCACTCCAGCAACGCCTCGACGCGCTCGATTCCTGCGTCGGTGAGCTCGACATTGCGCGCGTACTCGTCGGTTTCGAAGTCGATGCCGGCGCGGAGAATGCCGGTGATACCCGCGAGCTGAACCGATATTGGCGTTTCGCGGCCGACTGCGCCAGCGATTACGAGCGGACTTCGCGCCTCGTCGATCAGGATGGAATCGGCTTCATCGACGAGAGCAAATCGAAGTGGCCGCTGCACGAGATCGGCGGAGCGAAGGACGAGGCGATCGCGCAGGTAGTCGCGGCGATTCCAACGCGCTGAGTCCGGTCGATGCGCTATCGCGCCGCACGCGGATGAGCCGTGTTGCGGCGCGTTGGCACATTATCTGGCATGAGCCAGGGAACTACGGCTGCGCTATCGTGCGCCCTCTGGGGTCACCACGTCGACAATCACTCGCTCGTCGAAGACAGCGGTGCGCATCGCTGCCGATGTGGCGCGGATTACCTCGCTCGCAACGGATCGCTGACCCGCGTCCGCCATACCCTGTCGTGCTTTCTCGGGAAGCACAGGTACCGGCGACTAGCCGATCGCGACGGATGCCGGGAATACGTGTGTGTCCAGTGCGGGCATCCGCTCGTGTACCCGCACGACGGCAATCCCTACTGGAATGCTCGGGAGTTCTCAAAAAAAGTTCGGTATTTGTGCGGCTTGTTTGGGCATCGCGCCGTGGTAGTGGCGAAGCGCGATGGGTTTGTCGAACATGCCTGTCACTGCGGGCATTCGTTCCTGAAGTCAGAAACGCATGCCCGCAGGATCCGGCACCCCCTGATGTGCGTGGTATTAGGACATTACGTGCGCTATGTCACATCACGGGGCGGGTATGACGAGTTCGTGTGTGTGAACTGCGGTCACCCCTTTTGTTTTGCTACAACAGCTGCTGCAGCAACGCAGCCGCTGCGACAACCACCACGCCAACGGTGGCGCTTACGCCGAGCGACGCTGCAGCAGTAAGTGAGACCAACCGAACGAACTTCAGATCTTGCGCCGACATGTTGCCCTTTCACCCTCCGCGACGCCCTTGTGACGCCGTTCACTGTTGTGGGGTGCAGGTTGCGTGCCATCCAGTTATCGTCAGTTTTTTGCGTACTGAATAGCGGAATGTGCGATTGAGCATTCGGGCGGAACTGGATGAGGTAAGAATGGAAGCTTGGGCTGGTAGGAGTTACCTACCGCTAGGTATCGAGTTTCGTTGGCCGCTTCATGTGAAAGCCGGCTGCGTCCTGATACGCCTTCGCAAGCGCCAACAGTTCCATTTCGCCGAACGGACGCGCAAAAAATGTGACGTTTGTCGGCGTACCGGTGGCGGCAAACCCGTTCGGCACGTTTATCGCGGGATAGCACGCGAGGTTGGCCATCGTGAAGTGGCGCTGAGTGGGACCTTGCGGAGCGCCTCCTCGGCCTCCGCGTCCTCCTCCACCTCCGCTCGGCGCCTCAGGCTCCGCACCCGGCGCTGTGTCACCACGTCCACCGGCGCCGCCGCGCCCGCCGCCCGGACCACCAACACCGGTGTTATTGGAGGCGACGATGTACACGTCGACATTCGAGGTAGCTTTGGCGAGCTCCATCATCATCATCGTGCGGAGCCGCTGCTGCTGCAGGAATTCGACGGCGGGAACGAGTCGACCGTTTGGCCTGCCTCCGCCCCGCGCCTCTTTCATCTTGCCGGCGCGCGCGTACTCGTCGAAGAACGCTGCCGATTCGACACCGAGTCCGCTTAGGTTGGTCGTGAACTCGGGAATCGGCAACGGGATGAACCGCGCGACGCCGAGCGGCGTGAGCGTGTCGAGCACGTGCTGCGCGTTCTTTTTGGCGTCGGCGTTGGTGAGCTCGTCGAACGATTCCTTGATGTAGCCAACCCTCAGTTTGCGCACGTCGAGTTGCGCGTTCCAGTTGAACGGAACATCGGAGACGCTCATGTCGCGTCCATCGGGCTTGGCGATCGCCTGCATCACGATGGCGCAGTCTTCGGCATAGCGGCAGATCGGACCGAGACGATCCTGCGTCCATGACAACGCCATCACGCCGTAGCGGCTGATGCGACCGAACGTCGGGCGAAGGCCGGCGAGTCCGCACCGCGCTGAAGGACTGAGAATCGATCCGCTGGTTTCACTGCCGATGCCGAAGGCGACGCAGCCTGCGGCGGTCGCCGACGACGGACCGGCCGATGATCCGCTCGAGCCCTGCCCCGGATCCCACGGGCTTTTCGTCTGCCCGCCAAACCAGTTGTCGCCGGCGGCGAGCTCGCCAGTTGCGAGCTTTGCGATCAACACCGCGCCGGCGTCGCGCAGCATCTCGACCACGCTCGCGTCGTAGTCGAATTCCTGCTCCTTGAAAGCGGGCGAACCCCACGTGGTCTTGAAACCTTTGACCGAAATAATGTCCTTGGCGCCCCACGGAATACCGTGCAACGGCCCTTTGTATTTCCCTGCCGCGATCTCCGAGTCGGCACGCTTTGCCTCGGCCCGGCCGTAATCGTCGAGGAACGTGACGACGTTGTTCAACTTCGGGTTGTAGCGATGGAGACGCGCGAGGTACATCTCCGTGAGCTCGGACGAGGTCACCTGTCGGGTGCGCAGGAGCTCGGCGAGATGACGCACGGGCCAGCACGCAACGTCTTCGAGATTGGCGGGCCGCTTTACCGCCGGTGCAGGACTCAAGCGAAACGGCAGCCGCGTCTTGTTGACTTCGATGCCGGGCACGATCGCGCTGAAGTGAAACGGCGGCGAGACGTCGTTCGGGATGTGAATCTTGCGAAGTTCCTGATACCGCGTGAGGTTCTGGTTGGCTGAATCCACCATTGCCTTCCGCTCGGTCTCACTCAACTCGATCCCCGACAGTTGTAGCGCGTCGGTCACCATCTCCAGCGTGACGGCGCTCATGCCCGCATCCTGCATGCGCGCCCAGAGCACGCCCGGCACGAGCGTCGTGCCGAGCCCAAGTCCCGCAAAGTGCGCAATGAACCGTCGTCGCGTTTCGTCGACGTTCAACATCTCCCACTCCCTGACATCGCTACATCGCGGATGTCAGCTAATCGTCACCTTCCTCGGCGTCTGCGAGTTATCCTCGAGGAACGTCTTCTTGTTCTCGAGCTCTTGCGCCGTCGGCTGCACTTTGCCGCTGACTTCGGTGACGCGCGACACCAGCGTGTGCTCACCCTTCGGCGGATCGTTCCACGCGAAGCTGAAAAGCTTCCACGAGTACTTGTCTTTAGTGGCGGGATCGAGCGTTGCCGGCTGCCACGGTCCGTCGTCCACCTTCACTTCCACGGACTTGAGCGGCGTTCCGTCGTTGAGGACGACGCCGAGGATTTTGTAACGGCTGCCGTCGGAAGTGACCCGCGCGATAAACGACTTCGGATTCATGTGCGTGATGGCGGTCTCGGTCCATTTCATCTCGCCGTTGATCATTTCGCCTCTGAGCGTTCGGTACCAGCGGGCTTGAAATTTCCCGAGATAGGCGTCTTCCTGCACGTGAATTTCGCTCAACCACTTCACGTTGGGCGCGCCATACCAACCTGGCACGATCAAGCGCAGCGGCGATCCCTGATGGCGCGTGAGCGGCGTGCCGTTCAACGCATACGCAAGAAACGGATCGGGTGAGAGCGCTTTCTCGCGCGGAAGGCTGCGGCCGTACTGTTGTTCGACTTCGTATTTCTGCGTACGGAATTCCACTTCTTCCTTGCCGCGATCGGCGCCGAAGAACACGAACTCGCGCGCCTGCGCTTTGACGCCCGCCTGATCGAGGACGGCGCGCAGCGGCACGCCGGTCCAGCGGCCGTTGCCGCACAACCCCTGCAGCGGCCCACGGTTGCCGGAGCATTCGAACCCCGCCACGAGCTCGGCGCCCTTCATCTTCCGCAGCTCGTCGAGCGACAACGACAGCGGCTTATCGACGAGGCCCGACACCTTCAATCGATATGTGGCCGGGTCGATGACGGGATGGCCATAGTGCTGCGTCGTGAAGAACTGATCGATCGGCGTGAACGGACTGCTGATGGTCCGCACGTCAAGGAGACGTCGATCGGGCGCGGGATTCGCGTTGAAGTTCTGCGGAAAGTCGGTGAACGGGACAACGGTTTCGCCCTGCGCAAGCGCCGGCAGCGCCCACTCAGGAATGCCGAGCACCGAGAGTCCTGCGGCGGCAAGGCTGCCTTTGAGAATCTCCCTCCGAGTCGTGATCATGGACGGCCCCTTTCGAGGCCGTCATTGTGCAACAGATGTGGCGCGATTGGAAACGGTTCAGCGGGTGACGTTTATAGACAAACCGATACTGGCGAGAAGCCGAGTGCTGTCGTCGTCGAGTCCCCAAATCGTGCGTCCCAGTGAGCCGAACACCACCAGCGCGGGTGTGACGGTGTACGCGGCGGTGCCGCTCATATCGATGCGCCGCCGGCCGAGCCCGATTTGCTCGCTCACCGCTTCGTCATCCGTGGCATAAGCGTGCGTCCCGGCGGCCGAGACGACCAGCCGCTCGGATGCGGCGTATTCGAACGCGCCGCTGGTGAAAAACACGCCGCGCGTGAAGTATCCGGTGCTGGCATAGACGCGTCCGACGCTGAACCGCCGCTCGACGTTGAACGGCAGAATCCAGTTCACGCGGTTCAGACCCGTGCCGGTCGTCGACGTCGTGCTGAGCAGCTCGAGCGTGGGGCCTACAGACATGCCGAAGGTGTGCGTCGCGGCATCTCGCAGCACGATCTTGGTGCCGAGATATAAGTCGCCGATGCCGCGAAAATAACCGCCGTCGCGATCGGTCACGCGAAAGTAGGGCACGGTAATCGACGCCTGGAATCGAGGCGAAAGCCCCATGCTGGCGTCCACTACTGGAGCGTCGGTTCCCGTTGCAATCGGCATCTTCCACCTGGTCACCGACAACGCGAGCCACGTTTCCCCTGGTGCGAGCGCACTCGCATCGTCCAGCCATCCGCCCAACGTGCGGACGCGAACGCCGGAGGGCGTGCCGGCGGCGACTGTGTCAGGAGCAGCAGCCGACGACACAAGTCCGGAGGTGTTGGGAACCTGCTGCGCACGCTTCGCCTGGCCCGGGGGGAGACCGCCGCGCCGTTGCGCGAACGAGGGAGTCACCGTCGTCACGAAGACGACGGTGACAAGTGCAACAACCGAATGCCGCGGCCTCATTGCTTAGAGCGGCTCGATGTTGTCGTGATTACGCCGAGATCCTGCTGTGCCTGCCTGATTGCCACGTTCGCGGCGTTTTCGGAGTCCACGTTACCGCGCAAGTCGTGGATCGCCTGGCCGAGACTCATGCCATTGGTGACCATGCGCGTTTTCACGTCTGCGAAATTGAGACCGAGGTTGTTCGAGACATGCACGGCGGCGACGAACTGTCCCTGGTTTCTAAAACCCGTCGCGGCCAGGTTCATGTCGGTGTTTGGAGGCAGCAGCCCGCGGAGCCTCTCCACCAGTCGCGGGTTCTTCGGAAGCGTTGCCGGCGCGGGCGTTGTGCTCGTCAGCGTCGTTTGCGACGCCGTCCCTGTCGTAGTCGTGGTCTTCGACCCGCGTGTTGTTGTGGTCTTCAGTTCGTGTGTTGTCGCCTGGGCTGCGCGCTCAGTTGTTGTCTTCGGGCCGTGGGTCGTCGTGGTCTTGGCGCCGCCGGCGGTCGTCGTCTTCGGTCCGCGAGTTGTTGTTTTGGCGCTGCTCGCAGTGGCGGTCTTGGGGCCGCGAGTCGTCGTCGTTTTTGGGCCTTTCGCCGTAGTGGTCTTTGGCCCTGCCGTCGCCGTTGTCTTTGGTCCACGCGCCGTAGTGGTCTTCGGCCCTTGCGTCGTGGTGGCCTTCGAGGCATGCGGGGTGGTGCTCTTCGGGCCGGCAATATGCGCCGTTTTAACTCGTCCGGCGCCCTTGCCTTGCGCGCTTACAGACGTGATCGATGCAAGTACGAAAAACGTACCCAACAGGACAAATGCAATGACCTTACGCATTGTCGTCTCCAGAGGAGTGGAAGAGGAGGAAACAAGCGATGTGCCAAGCGCTTGCCACGCGTTTTGGCGTAGGTTTTCTCAGTGCTTCGCGGTTCGGTCGGCGGCGATCGGGTAATTTCTGCTCGTCTGGACTTTCAGTCTTACTGTTCCGCTGCTCACGCGATCGTGACTTCCTTCGTCAGATAGACGTCCTGAATCGCGTTCAGCAGAGCAACCCCTTCTTTCATCGGGCGCTGAAACGCCTTCCGCCCCGAGATCAACCCCATCCCTCCGGCGCGTTTGTTGATGACGGCGGTCTTGACCGCTTCCTTCAAATCGCTTTCGCCCGACGAGGCACCGCCTGAGTTAATCATTCCGGAGCGGCCCATATAGCAATTGGCGACCTGGTAACGGGTGAGATCGATGGGGTGGTCTGATGTGAGCTGCGAGTAAACGAGTTTGTGTGTCTTCCCGAAATTAAGTGCGTTGTAGCCGCCGTTGGTCTCGGGGAGCTTCTGTTTGATGATGTCGGCCTCGATGGTCACGCCAAGATGATTGGCCTGGCCGGTGAGATCGGCCGCGAGATGGTAGTCGGCGTCCTTGGTCTTGAACGCCGAGTTGCGCAGATAGCACCACAGCACGGTGAACATCCCGAGTTCGTGCGCCTCCTGGAAGGCTAGCGAAACTTCCTGCAGCTGCCGCTTCGACTCTTCCGAACCGAAGTAAACGGTGGCGCCCACACCTTGCGCGCCCATGTCAAACCCCTGGCTCACCGACGCGAAGCGGATTTGATCGTACGAATTCGGATACGAGATGAACTCGTTGTGATTGATCTTGAGGAAAAAGGGAATCTTGTGCGCGTACTTCCGCGCGACCGATCCGAGCACGCCCAGCGTCGAGGCCACCGCGTTGCAGCCGCCCTCGATCGCGAGCTTGACGATATTCTCGCTGTCAAAATAGGCAGGGTTCGGCGCAAACGATGCGCCGGCGGAGTGCTCGATGCCTTGATCGACCGGGAGAATCGACACGTAACCAGTGCCGGCGAGCCGGCCGGTGTTGAATAACTGCTGCAGCGCCCCCAGCACACGCGGGGAGCGGTCGGTTATTGCGACGACGCGATCGACGAAATCCGGGCCGGGCAGATGCAAACTGCTGGCAGGTATCGTCTTGCATTCATGCTGGAGCAACGACGCGTCGTCGCCAAGAATGCTCTCGATCCGGTCGATGCTGGTGGCGGTCAGGTCGTGCGTGGTTGCCACGGGTTCACCTCTCCAGCCCGTGATCCTACCACCGGCCAGCGGGTGTCGAATTCGGCACGGGGCCCCACGACTACCTGGCGAAACGGTCGATTTCGGCCGTCGTACTTCCCCCCTTCACTTGAGCGGACAAAACGAGGCATCCACCACGCGACGATATATGGGCCGAAAGTGGCGCTGTCGGGGCATCTCTCGCACCGTTGAGTCACAAACTCAAGTGAGCGCTGGGCCAGGAGGAGCCATGAAGTATTTGTGCCTGATTTACGACAACGAACAGCAGATCGGCCGCATGTCCAAGAGCGAGTCGGATGCGTTCATGCGTGCGTACTTCGCGTTTACCGACGCGATCAGGAAGAGCGGTCACTATCTCGGCGGTGAAGCGCTTCAACCGGTCGGGACCGCGACGACGATCCGCATAAGCCACGGGAAGATGTCGACGACGGATGGTCCGTTTGCCGAAACCAAGGAGCAACCGGGCGGCTTTTATCTCATCGACGCAGCAGATCTCGATGATGCGATCCAGGTCGCGTCGAGAATTCCGTCCGCACGATACGGCAGCATCGAGCTGCGGCCAGTGATGGTGTTCGACAGGTGATATGGTCGATTCGTGAACTGGGAAGTCATCATCGTCGGCGCGGGGCCGGCCGGGTTGAGTGCCGCACTTATCCTCGGCCGCTGCCGCCGGCGCGTGCTCGTGCTCGATACCAACCGTCCGCGCAACGCCGCGTCGCGAGCGATGCACGGATTTCTGTCGCGCGATGGCGTCAATCCGCGCGACCTGCGCCGCATCGGCCGCGCTCAGCTCGCGCGGTACGACACGATTCAGCTTGAAGGGCTGGAGGCGAGGCGCGCGCGTGCCTTCCGTGGCGGATTCCAGCTGACGTTGAGCAACGGGACAAGGGCGCGATGCCGGAAACTGCTGATCGCGACCGGCGTGATCGATGACGTGCCATCGATCGAGGGTTTCGACGATCTCTACGGGCGCAGCGTGTTTCATTGCCCGTATTGCGACGGGTGGGAGTGCCGCGATCAGCCGCTCGCGGTCTACGGCCGTCGATCGAAAGTCGTAGGATTGGCCACCGAACTGAAGGTCTGGAGTCGCGACCTGGTCGCCTGCAGCGACGGTTTCAGACTGACGGCACAAGACGTGATGCGCCTGAACGAGCATCGGATTCCCTTTCGCATGGAGCGGATCGCATCGCTTGACGGCGCCAACGGTCAGCTGAAGCGCGTGGTCTTCGTCGATGGCAGTTCAATTGATCGCCGGTATCTCTTCTTCAGTTCGGATCAGCGCCAAGGTTCCGACCTCGCGGCGCAACTCGGATGTGCATTTACGCGAAGGGGCGCGGTTCGAACAGGTGAATACGAGGTGACCGATATTCCAGGACTCTATGCCGCGGGCGACGCGTCGCGGCTCGTGCAGCTGGCGATCGTTGCTGCGTCCGAAGGTGCACAAGCGGCCTTCGCGATCAACACCGCGCTGATGACGGAGGACCTGGTCGCCTGATCGCTATGACGGGTTGCGCCGACGTCATCAGCCTGGCGAAAAGCTTCAGGAAACCCGCTGCGCATCGTCCCTTGACATAGGTAGGGCCAACGCATAACGTGCCCGACAGCGGGCACTTGCGTGAGAGACGTCCATCTGCGTTGGCGGCCGCCGGCGATGGTCATTGCGACGACCGTGACGATTTGTGCGGCCGGTCTGGTGCTCTTTCTTCAGTACCGCGCGATTTCCACCCTGCAATCGCAAACGCGCGTCATTCTGCGGCAAATCAGCGAGCAGACGGCTGCGGACGTGGCCGTCGAGCTCCACCGTGTTCTCGACGGCCCGGTGTTCGACACACTGACGGCCGTGAATCATCCCGAATTGCGCGCGGGGCGGCTTGACCTGGTGGCGCAGCAATACGCGGCTGGTCTGCGCACTTACCGGCACGTCGATCGTTTCTTCATCTGGCTGGCGGAGAGCGAGCCCAAGGCGACAAGCGACGTCATGTTCTTCGGCCGGGACGGCAAGTTCGCACACGATCCCGATCTCGGCCGCGTCGTCACGGATCTCGCGCGCCGATACGCGCCGAGGCAGCAACTCTACGTTGCCGCCGAGGGCGTCGGGCGCAACGCTGCCAAGCAAGTGTTGCTTCGTCTCTTCTGGACCGATGCGCGGCGTGTCGAGTACTTCGCCATTCTCGGCTTTGTCGTCGACTCACGCGAGATGCGTCAGCAGCTCTTCGCGCACTCGACCCGGCTCAGGGATCTACTGGCAAGCCGTGGCGGCGAAACAACGCTGCAACTGCGGGTCACTGACGAAACGGGCGCGGTGGTGTACGGCGCCGAGCACGGTGCACCGGAGAGCGGACGCGTCCCGTTTCCGATGCTCTTTTATCCAGCAGAGGAAATTCAGTCGCGGCTCGCCGCCGGAATCCAGCCGCGCATGTGGACGATCGAGGTCAACGCCGCACCGTCGAGCGCCGCGCCGCAAACCATTGTCGAAGGGTATGGACCCACGGCACTGTCGATTCTGTTGATGCTGATTGCGCTCGCGCTCATGATCCAGGCGCACCGGCGATCGGTGGAACTCGCGAAGATGCAGAGCGACTTCGTGGCGCACGTGACGCACCAGCTCAAGACGCCGCTCTCGCTGCTCAGCACGGCGACCGAGACGCTGCAGATGGATCGCGTCCGTTCGCCGGAGCGGCTTGCGGAGTATCTTGCGACGATTCACGCCGAGGCCGGTCGTCTTTCGCAGCTCGTGCAGCGCGTGCTGGAGTTTTCGCGTGTGCAACAGCGGCGCGGTTACGAGTTCGAGCAGATCGATCTCTCGGCGCTCGTGCGTGAAACGGTGGATGCGTTTGCCCACACGCTGTCGAATCAGCACTTTTCGTTCGACGTGCAGCAGGACGGACCCGCGCCGATGGTGATGGCCGATCCGGCGGCGCTCGAGCAGGTGCTGGTAAATCTCCTCGACAACGCGGTGAAGTACTCCGACGCGGTCAAGCAGATCACCGTCCGCGTCACGAGCTCGCGCCGGCATGCCGCCGTTGAGATTACCGATCGCGGCATCGGCATTGCGCCGCCCGATCAGGCGCGAATCTTCGATCGGTTCTATCGCACAGCGGGCTCATCCCAGCTCCCGGGCTTCGGCCTCGGTCTGCCGATTGTTCGAGAGTTGATTCGCGCGCATCGCGGCAACGTGGAAGTGAGCAGCGCGCTGGGCGTGGGCAGCACGTTCCGTGTCATCCTGCCGCGCTGTGTGACTGGACGGGCTGCCGAGGATGGACAGCTCGATATGACGAAGGTGGCGTCCTGATGCTCGACACGGTCAAGAATCCCGAGGGGCGCCATATTCTGGTCATCGAGGACGAGCCACAGATGCGCGCCATGCTCGCCGACAACCTCGAGTTCGAGGGCTATCACGTCACCGCCGTCGCCTCAGGTGAGGAAGGCTTGAGCGAATTCGCGCAGCAGGCGTTTGCGCTCGTGCTCATCGACATCATGCTTCCAGGGATTAGCGGCTTCGAGGTGTGCCAGCGTCTTAGAAGCGGCGGATCGCATGTGCCCATCGTGGTGCTGACCGCTCGAACGCACGAGCTCGATCGCATTCGCGGCCTGGATCTTGGCGCCGACGACTACGTGAGCAAGCCGTTCAACGTGCGCGAGCTGCTGGCACGGGTGCGCGCGCAGGTGCGGCGCGACGACTGGCACTCGCTGCGCGGCGAGGAATTCTCATTCGGCGATGTCACCATCAAGCTCCGCCAGCGGCTGGTGACGCGAAAGGGCCGTCGTCTGGCGTTGTCGGCACGCGAGTTCGAGTTGTTGAGATACCTTCTCGCGCACCGCACCGAGATAGTGAGCCGCGAGCAGCTGCTACGGGATGTGTGGGGCTATCATCAGCTCTCAGTCACCCGAACCGTGGACAACTACGTCGCCAAGCTCCGTACGCAGCTCGAGCCCAAGCCTCACGAGCCGCGCTTCATCGTGACGGTTCACGGCTGCGGGTATCAGCTGCTCGTTTAATCCCGTACCTGATAGAGACAAACCGTAGACATTCCGGAGACATCGTTTTACGAACGCGATTCACCCACACTGTTATACCTGGCGCGCAATGCGGCTGTTGCTCATGGCGGTCATCGTGTTGGCGGCGGGTGCCGCCGCGCAGAACCGCGCGACACCGCCTGCCTCGGGGCAGGCGCCGCGGTACGAAGTCGATCCGTTCTGGCCGAAGCCGCTGCCCAACCGCTGGATTCTCGGCGCGGTTGCGGGGGTCGCCGTGGATGCGCGCGATCACGTCTGGATTGTGCATCGTCCATCCACGCTGCAGCCCAACGAGACGCGATCGATTTGGCGGGCGGCGCCGCCGGTGCTCGAGTTCGACCCGGCCGGCAACCTGGTGTCCTCCTGGAGCGGCCCGGGCAGCGGGTATGAGTGGCCCGATCTCGAGCACGGCATCCACGTCGACCACGACGACAACGTGTGGCTCGGCGGAGGCGGGGAGAAAGATGCGCAGATTCTGAAGTTCACGCGCGACGGTAAGTTCCTGCTGCAGATTGGGCGGAAGGGAAAGGGCACCGGCAGCAACGACACGCAAAACCTGGGCGGCGTGGCCAGCATGACTGTCGATCGCGCGGCCAACGAGCTATACGTCGCCGACGGCTACGTCAATCACCGCGTGATCGTCTTCGATACGCGCACCGGCGCCTACAAACGTCATTGGGGCGCGTACGGCAAGAAGCCAGACGACAGCTACTTCACGCAGGCTGGCGAGCGGCTTCCCAGTCCGTTCAGCGGCGCCGTTCAGAATGAGAATCGTCCGAGCAACTACGACCCCGACGGTCCGCCGCCAGCGCAGTTCCGCATCGTGCATTCGGTGCGAATCGCCAACGACGGCCTCGTCTACGTGTGCGATCGCACCAACGATCGGCTGCAGGTGTTCCGTAAGGACGGCACCTTCGTCAAGGAAGCGTTTGTTGCGAGGCGCACGCTCGGAAGCGGATCGGTGTGGGACATCGTGTTTTCGATCGATCCGGCGCAAAGCTATCTCGTCGTCAACGACGGGACCAATCAACAGATCTGGATTCTACAGCGCGACTCGCTGCAGGTCGTGAGCGCGTTTGGACAGGCCGGTCACTGGGCCGGCCAGTTCTACGGCGCGCATGTCATGGCCGGCGACTCGAAAGGCAATCTGTTTATTGGTGAAACCTACGAAGGCAAGCGAGTGCAGAAGTTCGTCTATCGCGGCCTGGGTGCCCCGACCACGCCGCTAATCCCGTAGTGGCGGGGCTTTAGCCCCGCTCGTCACCAAGGAGTGTCCCGATGCGTGCATTACGTTGGACGTTCATATTGTCGGCCGCGCTCCTTCTGCTCACGCTTCCGGCCGTGACGCAGGAGAAAGGCGGTCAGGAAGAGTTCGGCCCTTACGAGCCGGTGGCGAACTGGCCACAACCGCTGCCGGACGGACCCGATGGCGTCAAACACGACGGCTGGACGTGGGGATCGACCGGCGCGGTTTATGCGGAGACGCCGGATCGCATCTGGATTGCGCAGCGTGGAGAGCTACCGCTGCCGTCGGGCGCCGCGCCGTGGACGCCATACGGCGCACTGACTCCGCCGCGACAAGCGACCGGCAACACCGACGGTCTCAGCGCCACGTGCGAACCCGTCAACAAGCGCGGCTGGGAGCGCCGCTGGCACCACTCGGTGTTCATTGTCGACCGTAACGGCAAGATGGTTGGCGAGTGGCCGCACCTCAACAAGATGTTCGCTGCCGATCCGTGCGGTCGCGGGCCGCACAAGATCAAAATGAGCCCGTACGATCCGGACAAGCACGTCTGGATTATCGACGACCAGCTCCACGTCATCTGGAAGTTCACTTATGACGGCAAACTGATGTTGACGCTCGGCACCACCGGCAAACGCGGACGCGATGCCGGCAAGCTGTTCGATCGCCCCACTGACATTGACTGGCTGCCGGACGGCACCTTCTTCATCAGCGACGGCTACGGCGGCACACGCGTGGCGAAGTTCGACAAGGACGGCAAGTTCATCAAGGACTGGGGCGGCCCGCCGAAGGATCCGAAGAACCCAGGGCCGAACGAGTTCAACACGGTGCACAGCATCCAGATCAGCAAGGATCGCCGGCTCTTCGTCGTCGATCGCGGCCATCGCCGATTCCAGGTCTTCGACGAGAACGGCAAGTTCCTCGAGATGTTCACCACCGGCGTGCGGTCATCACCCTACGCGCATCTAATCACGACCGATCAAATGCTGTGGGTCGCCGACGGCGGGACGATGCGCGTGCTGAAGTACGACTTGAACGGGAAGTATCTGTATGGGTGGGGCGGACCGGGCGGGCATCCGGGCGGCCTCAACGGCCCGCACTCGATGACGGTCGATCAGGAAGGCAATCTCTATCTGGCGGAAGTCTTCAACGGCCGCGTGCAGAAATTCCGGCCGAAGGCGGGAGCGGATAAAGCGAAGTTAGTGGGACAGGAGCTGCGGTACAAGGGCGCCGGTACTCAGTGACACGTGAATCTGGAGATCTTGAGATGTAGAGATTTGGAGTCGATCTGGAGATCTCCTGATTTGGAGATCTCCAGATTTCGTGATTTCTGGATTTGGTGATTTCCACATTAGACCGTTATGCGGCCACAGACGTGAATTTTGTACGCGTTGTGGACCCGCATAACGGTCTACGGCGCGCGGAGCGCGCCAAGCCAACAACAAAAACTAGCCAAGGGCCGCGGAGTTAGCCGGATATCAAGGGCAGGGCCCTTGGCTAGTTGGTGCTACCCTGCATGTAACGTCCCACGAGTTGCGCGGGACTTATACCTTTCTTCGCTGCGAACTTCTGCGGCCGTCCCACATGCACATCGGCCGTATACAGGTTGCCCTCGCTATCAGTGTGGAACTGGTGCACACCCCAGAAGCCGCCCGGCATGGCGCCAAATGTGCCCCACGAGTAGAGCAGCTTGCCGTTGAGATCGAATTTGGTGAACTTCTGCGTGATGCCGTCTGCCACCCACAGGAACTGATCCTCGGTGAGCAGGAACGAATACGGCCGGCGCACGTTCGGCCAGACGTCGAGGAACTTGCCGTTTTCGTCGAACACCTGCACGCGTGAGTTGGCGCGGTCGCTGATATAAATCTTCCGGTTCTTGTCGATCGCGATCGCGTGCACCGTGTTCATGTGGCTCGGCCGCGTCTCGTTCGGCGGAGTGCCGGGCTGTCCCCACGTCATGATGAACTTGCCGTCCTTGTCGAACTTGACGACGCGCGTGTTGACGTAGCCGTCGCTGACAAAGAAGGTGCCGTCAGGCAGCCACGCGATGTCGGTGGGACGATTGAAGTGGCTAGCGTCGTTGCCCGGCTGCATCGGCGTGCCCACCGTCATCACCACTTTCTTCCCGTCGCGGGTGAACTTGTAGATCGCGTGCGCGCCGTCGTCGACCAGCCACACATGTCGTTCGGGGTCGTACGGGTTCACGAGAATCCGGTGCGGCCGCACGAACAGCTTGTTGTGCTGCTCCCATGACTCGATCAGCTTGCCGTTGCGATCGACGATGTTGAACACGTGATCCCAGCGCGGGTGTCGCGCCGGATCTTTCTGCGACAGGTCGTAACCCGACGCGTTGCGCTCGGGTATGAAGCTGTCAGCCGCGCCGCGACCCGCGCTCTTGAGCACCGGCAGGCAGCCGCGATTGAAGATGTAGACGCGGTCCGGGCTCTCAGCCCAGATGCCGGCGGTCGAGCCGATGATGTAGCCCTCGCCGCAGTAATTCTGCGGCCACCCCGCGACGAGGTTGTACGGCCCGGTGAGATCGTCTCCGCCTTTTTCTTGCCCTGTCTGCGCGAGCAGTCCCACGGTGAAGACGGTTGCGACAGCCGCGGCTGCGGCGAGATTGTGTTTCTTCACGGACGTTCCCCCTTTGACGAATGGCGGAAATTCGGGTCAGCCTTCGACTCTGGTTAATGGCTCGTTTGCCGAGGCTTCTTACCTGTGTATTCGAGGATGAAGAGCCCTGTACCCACGCGATCCGACGCATACGCGAGACCGCGATGATCGATGTCGACATCGTTCATCTGGATCGCAACCGGCTGCCCGTCGGCGATCGGGTACGAGTTCTTGTTGGGTTTCGGGATGTAATAGCCGACCTCCTTCATGTTGTAGGGATCGCTCAAGTCGACGACGCGGACGCCGGCGTTGAAGTACGCGACCCACGCGAGCTTGTCTTCATAGCGGTTGATCTTGCCGTTCACCGTGTCGGCCGACTGGTGCGGGCCGAAGCGGCCGCCCTTTTCGCAGAAATTGCCCACCGGCACCTGCCATGTCGAGACCACCATGGGTTTCGACTCGGTGGTGATGTCGAGCATGTAAGTGCCCGCGCGAATCGGGTACTCGCAGGGTTTCATGTCGGCAGCGCCGCCCGCTTCGTCCACGATGTAGGCATAGGTCCGCGGCAACCCCTTCTTACCGACGTTGGGCACCTGGTTGTAGACAATCGGCGAAACCGTGTGCGGGCCCCGGAACGGCGGATTCATGTCGATCTCCCATACCAGCTTGGGTTGCGAGGGATTGGAGATGTCGAACGACGCCGCTTGTCCACCGGTATTACGATAGCCGACATACAGCCGCTTGTTGTCTTCGTCGACGATCGGATGGTGTGAGTACTGGCCTTCGTAACCTGGTTCACCGTCCTTGAGACCGGGAATCCACGCGCGGCCAACCAGCTTCGGCTGCTTGGGGTTCTTCAGATCGAATATCTGAATAATGATATTGCGGAATCCGGGCTCTCCCGACGCCGCATAGAAATAGCCCGTGTCTTGTGACCACCAGCCCTTGTGCGCGCGCTGGATGAATTTTCCGCCGCAGCCGGGGCCGCAGGAATTGGGCTCGGTGCCTGTGATCTCCGATACGAGGGTGATCTTCGACGGATCCGAGTCTCGAGATGTGATGTCGAAGATCTGGTGCTTCAGGTCTTCTCCCGTTTCGCCCTGGGTAATCCGTTCGGAGTTGCGGATCAGGTAGTCGCGCCCGGAGCCATCGAACTTGTAATCGTAGACCACCGACACGCCGCGTGAGTTGCGGTTCGTCTCGTTCGGAATGTGCCACACCAGGCGCGGCTTTGACGGATCGGAGATTTCGAGAATCGACGTGCCGTTGAACTCCATCTTCCCGGTGATGGGGTTGAGCAGAGGCTTGCCGTCACGAAAGCTCTCATGGTGTCCCACGTACACCCAGTTGCCGTTCGCCGGGTCGGACTTGGTGGTGACCACCAGCGCGTTACGACCCTGCAGATCGTTGTAGCCGACGAGGCGCACGTTCTGCGCGCTCTCGGCCAGGCGGTCGGCGGGCGGCTTTGCTTGCGAGCTGAGAACCAGCAGCGCGGAGCCTAGGACGAAAGCTTGCCTCGCCGTAGCTCGCCAGGAACGGCGGGCGAGCGAAGGCGGGCGCAACGAACGAACGGAGAATGAGAGGCGCATCACTGTTCTCCTCGTTAATAGCGCGATAACGAGAAAGCGCCGGCCAGCAGAGATCATCGGGAATCCTCCGGAATGCGTGCGTGCGCGGAGGGTAACCCCAACCTGCAGGGGGCGTTGTCAAAAGATGTCTGAGGATTGTCTACGAACTGTCTACACGGGCGGCGCGCATAACGTGCCAAAGCTGAAGCCGTTCGCTTTGAGACGGGGCACCAGCCGCCGCACGGTTTCCGCGGCGTGCCGGCGATCCACGCGCGGGTTTTTGTGATGACCGTCGTGAATCACGATGATGTCGCCTGGCGACGCCTTGCGCGCCAGACGGTCGGCGATGCGATCGGCCTGTGGTTGCTGCCACCAGTTCCAGTCCCACATGCCCCAGCTCCATCCCGCCAGCCGGTAATCGATTTTGCGGAGCGCCGCGTACATCGTGTCGCTGCGCCATCCGGCGTGTGGCCGGAACAAACGACAGGGCTCGCGGCCGGTGATGTCGCTGATGCGCGACGCCGCCCGCTGCAGCGTCGTCGCCAGGGTGTCGGGGGACATGATCATCAGCCGTCGCGTGCCACTGTGCAGACCAATGGCATGCCCCTCGTCGGCAATGCGGCGGACGATGGCCCGCGCGTCGGGCGTGATGTGCTGATCGATCAAGAAGAACGTGGCGTGAACTCCGGTGTCACCGAGCGCGTCGAGTAGCGGTGGCGTCCAGTCCAGGTTGGGGCCGTCGTCAAACGTCAGATAAATCGTCGGCGGGGCGCCGGGAGCCGCGTCGACGTGCCAGACCGATTGCGACGGCCGAAAGGCTTCGAGCAGAAATGGAAACGGCGCCATGTGCGACACCGCGACCACGCCAACCAGCACAACGACAAAGACGAGCATCCTTACCGCCTATTGATGGTATATAAGCCACGTTGCGGCAAAGGAGGTAGCGATGCGTGACCGCCCGCCTGTATGCCTTCGCGTGTTCGCGACGGCTCTCGTCCTCCTCGCGTCGACAACGGCAGCCGCGCAAACCTCGCTGCCACGCACGTCATGGGGCCACCCCGATCTCCAGGGCGTGTGGTCCGCAGCCACGATCACGCCCTTTGAGCGCCCGGCAGAGTTCTCCGGCAAGGAGTTTTTGACCAAGGAAGAAGCCGCCGACTTCGAGCGGCGTACGCTCGAGCGGACCAATCGCGACCGTCGCGATGGCGGCGCCGAAGCGGACGTGGCGCGCGCATATAACGACTTCTGGTGGGACAGCGGAACGAAGGTCGTTCCGACGCGGCGCACGTCGCTCGTCATCGACCCTCCCGACGGGAAGGTGCCGCCGCTCACGCCCGAGGCGCAAAAACGCCAGGACGCGAGTGCGGAGGCGCGTAAGCTGCGTGGCCCGGCCGACAATCCGGAGGATCGGAATCTGTGGGAGCAGTGCATCACGCGCGGGATGCCGACGGTGATGCTGCCGCAGGTCTACAACAGCAACTACCAGATCTTCCAGACGCCCGACCACGTTGTGATTCTCGCGGAGATGATCCACGACGCGCGCATCATCCCGCTCGCCGGCCGGCCGCATCTGCCGAGTCATCTGCGGCAGTTGATGGGCGACTCGATCGGCCGCTGGGACGGTGACACGCTCGTGGTCGAGACGACGAACTTCACGAACAAGACGAATTACCGCGGCTCGGGAGAGAACTTGCGGCTGGTGGAACGTTTCAAACGCACGGCGCCGGACATTCTTCTTTACCAGGTCACGATCGACGATCCAACAACGTTCACGCGGCCGTGGACGATCGAGCTGCCCGCGCGTCCGAGCAACGGCGACATTTACGAGTACGCCTGCCATGAGGGCAACTATGGTCTGGAAGGAATCCTGAGGGGTCACCGGGCGCAGGAAAAAATGTTGTCCACAGATGATCCGCGCAAGAAAATTCAGAACTGACATTTCGAACGAACGTTAAGCTTCCTGCAACACCTGGATCCACGATGCGGCGAGATCGGTCGCCACGATTCAAACGCAATCCGCGCAATCCGCGTCATCCGCGGATGCATCGATCCGCGTGATTGTCCTGCGAAGGAGCCATAATGCGCTGCGCTCAGACGATGTCGTTGATCTTTACGCTTGTCTTTTCAGTTGGTGTGTCAGCGCAAAGCGCACCGCCGACGACCGCAACCGACGTGAGCCGCAGCGATTTTGCCACCGTGCTCAAGAGCATGAATCCGGACGGTGTGTCGGATCAACAGATCAAAGTGGTCGATATCGGCAAGTACAACGTCGCCGTGGGCGTGCTCCACCGATCGGCTAAAGCAAAGCAGAACGCAATCTCACACAGTCACGTGACCGAGATCTATTACGTGCTCGCGGGCGCCGGCACGTTCGTCACTGGCGGTGCGATGACCGATGCGAGCGAGGCCGCAGCAGACGGCACGACGGTGAAGATTCTGGTTGGACCGAGTACCAACGGATCGGGAATTCGCGGCGGCGAGAGCCGCAGGATCGGACCTGGCGATGTGGTCATCGTCCCACCGGGTGTTGCGCACTGGTTCAGCGCGATCGAACAGGACCTCGATTATCTAGTCTTCCGAGTGGATGCCGACCACGTGTTGCCCGCCGGGTATGTGCACCCGCTTCTCAAACGCTGACGTTACCAGTGGTTTTTGACCTGCCTCCGTGATGCCAACGACGATTACCGGCCAATCCGAACGCGGTGGTGAATATGTCGCCGAGAAGGCGGCCGCCATGATTGTCGAGGACAGCCGCGCGATGGCGGCGGCCCCGTCGTGATAGGGTAGAACGGCGCCAGATGGGACCGTCTCGTGAAAGTCGCAGTCTCGATATGGCTGTTGGCTGCCGCAATGTCTTTGTCCGCGTGCGGCACGAACACTGGTTCACCGACTAACCCCACACCGCCGGTGTCCAGCCAGCCTTCGCCCGAAGCCGGCGGCGGAGGACCCGCCACTGTCAATATCACGGCTACCGCGTTTGTCCCGTCTGAAGTGAGCACCACTGTCGGTTCGCGGGTCACGTTCGTCAACACCGACACGCGGCCGCACGACATGCTCGGCGGCCCCGATCACACGCGGCTCGATTGTCCCGAGGTTGATGTCGTCGGCTTCATCGTGCCGGGCCAGAGCCGTGACACCGGAATCTTCACTGTCGCCCGCGTCTGCGAGTTTCACGATCACAACAATGTCGGCAACCCGGCGTTTCAAGGCCGAATCATCGTTCGGTGACGCGCCGTATGCTGCTTCACCTTCATCGTGGGCTTGTGGCCGTTGCCCTCTGTGCAAGCTGGATGGCGATGATCTCCATCGCTCGCGCGCAAGAACACGAGGCAGACGAACCGCCGCCGCCGGTCGGGAACAGCTGGCAATGGCACTTCGATGCCAGCGCCTTTTTCGGGTTCAATCATCAGGATCGGCGGTTCCGCGACGTCAGCAGCTGGGAATCGCAGAACTGGATCATGGCCACTGGCGTGCGACCGTTCGGCGACGCACGCGTGCAACTGGCGAGCATGGTGTCGCTCGAGCCGTTCACGTTGCACCGCATTGGATCAGCACAAGTGTTTCAGACCGGTGAGACCTATCAAGGCACCGCGTTGATCGACTACCAGCATCCGCACGATCTGATGATGGAGCTTGGCGGCGAGCTGCGCGTGCCGACGTCGCGCGCGGAGTTCATGTTCGGTCTCGACCTGGTCGGCAGCCCCACGTTGGGACCACCGCCGTTCATGCATCGCCCATCGGCCGACTACAATCCGCAAACGCCGCTCGCGCACCATCACCTCGATTCGACGCATAGTACGCCAGGAGTGGTACGCGGCGGCGTGGTAGCGCGGGGATGGATGTTGGAAGGTTCGTGGTTTCAAGGGCGGGAACCCGACGACAACCGCACCGATCTCGATCTCGCCGCGCTCGACTCGTCGGCTATCCGCGTCTCGTGGTCGCGAGGTGCGTGGAACGCGCAAGCATCAGCGGCGTGGTTGACCAAGCCCGAATTCGTCACGCCCTTCGACGCCAAGCGGCTCTCCGCATCGATCGCCTACGCCAGCGCGCGGGTGGCGTGGATGGCAGCGGTCGGACAGAATCGTGAGATTCACGGAAATCTCGAGGCGTACCTGATCGAGGGTTGGTGGCGGGCGACGCGCAACGACGTGTTCTTTACGCGCCTCGAATCGGTCGCCAAAGACATCCTCGACGTCGGCTTCCACCCCCTGAACACCTTCCATCGTCACCGTCAGTCGCGAGTCAGTGCAGGAACGGTGGGATACGTTCGCCAACTCGTGCGTTCGCGCGTTGGCACATTCGGGCTTGGCGCTGACATCACCGGCTACATCGTGCCGCCAAATCTTCGCGACAGCTACGGTGCGCCGGTCTCGGTCCATGCGTTTCTGCGCTACCGGTTACAACCAGCGTCTCCCGTGCACGTGCACTGACTTCTCGCGGTCGGGACACCAGCGAAGCCTCGCCTTTGGCCTTCGGAGATGTCTAGGTTCCGCCGTTCGACTCGCTGCGTCGTCCAGCGGCTCGCCACCTCACGCCGGTCACACCGTCCCCTCGGCGCGTTCGGCCGCGAGCGTCGCCACTCGCGCCTGCAGTTCGCCGAGCTGCACCGGTTTCGGCAGGTGCATTTGAAATCCCACTTCCAGCGCACGCGCTCGATCCTCGCTGCGCGCGAGCGCGGTGAGCGCAATGGCTGGCGTGCGTCCCAGCTCGCCGGGCAGCGCACGGATATGCTGCATCAACCAGAAGCCGTCCTCGCCGGGCATGGCGATGTCGCTGACGATGACGTCGATGCTGTCGCTGCGCAGCTGCTCGAGCGCATCACGCGCGGAGTCTGCCGCCTTGACGCGCGCGCCCGTGGTGCCCAATGCTTCGCTCAGCAGCTCACGCGTGTTCGGATCATCGTCCACCACGAGCACGCGAACGCCGTCCAGGCGCGGAGTGGGCAGCGCTGCAAAGGCGGCGAGAGGTGCGGTTGAGGTCGACGCTGTAGCAACCGCCATCGACGGAAGCTCCATGATGAAGGTGGCTCCCTTGCCGGAGCCGTCGCTCTTCGCCATGATTCGTCCGCCGTGCAACTCGACGAGATGGCGCACGATCGCAAGCCCGAGCCCAACTCCGCTGTGTGTGCGGGTCGTGGAACTGTCCGCCTGCCGAAAGCGTTCGAAGACGTGCGGCATGAACTCGGGCGGAATGCCGATGCCCGTGTCGCGAACGGTGAGCGTCACGTAGCGCGAATCGCGCTCGAGCTCGATGTAGACGTGGCCGCCGGATGGAGTGAACTTGATTGCGTTCGCGAGCAGATTCCACGTGATTTGGTGCAAGCGGTCGGGATCACCGCGCAGGGCGAATGCCTCCTGAAGCGAGGGCGTATGCAGCTCGACGCCCTTCGCGTCCGCACTTGGACGCAGTGACTCGACGACGGCGGAAAGAACCGGAGCGTACGCGAGCGGCCGAAGTTCGAGCCGCAGTTTGCCGGTGATGATGCGAGAGACATCCAGCAGGTCGTCGATCAATTCCGCCTGATGCTCCGCGTTGCGTTCGATGATGTCCAACGCGTGCGACAGGCGCTCCTGACGCACCGAGCCCTGGCGCAGCATGCTCACCCATCCGAGCACGACGTTCAGGGGCGTCCGCAGTTCATGCGAAAGCGTGGCGAGGAATTCGTCTTTGGCGCGGTTTGCCGCCTGCGCCTGCGACTCGCTCTCGCGCAACGCTTCGGCCGACGCGCGCAGCTCGGCCTCGTGCCGCGCCGCCGTTTCCCACGCCCGCACTTGCGCGCGGGTGATGACGAACAACATGAACGAGAGGATCACGCCGCCCACGAGCGCCTGCCACGCGGCCTGCGGGACGATGCTCACCCCCTCGCCGAGCGCCTTGACGCCGACCATCCAATCGCGACCGGCCACCGCCACCGATCCGCCCGATTCATAGCGCACGCTGCTGGTGGGCGTGTCTGATTGACCAAGAAGCGTCGCCGGCTCCGCCTCGGGCGCGTCATACACTTCGAACGCGACCGATGGTGCACGCGACGTCACGATGTCCTGTAACACGCGCTCGGAATGGAAGGGGCTGAAGACGAATCCGATCAGGGCGGCGCGCCGCGCTTCGATCGTGCGAAGCGAAGCGGCAAAGCGGTAAACAGGGATGAACAGCACGACGTTGCCGCGCCAGCCCTTCTCCCATACCGCCAGCGTCACGAGCTTGCGCGAGACCATCGGCTCACCGGTGTCGCGCGCCCTCATCATCGCCGTGGCCAGCGGTTCTTCGGAACTGAGGTCGAAGCCGACCGAGGCTTTGTTCCTGGTGCTGGACGGTTGCAGGAACACGGTCGGGCAGTACTCGGGGCGCGACGCCGCGGGCCACAGTCGAATGGTCGTGCCATCGAGATCGAACAGGCGCAGGACGCGCCGGAGGTCCCGCTGTCGCACGCACTGCGCAAAGCCGATGCCCTCTATCCCTGGATACCGCTCGGGGAGCTCGAGCCCGTCCACGAAGCGGCGGAATTCCGTCCCGCTGATCTCGTTGTCGGCCGACATCAAGACGGCGCCGGTCCGGACAACTTCAATGTAGGAGGTCAGCCCGGACTGGATCTGGCGGCGAATCTGCTGTGCATCCGCGAGAAATTCTGCCTGCGCCTGCGCCTCGGCTGTTGCCGCGGCGGTGGACCATACGTACCACCCGGCCGCCACTGACAAGGCACACGCCAGCGCGAACAGACCGTACGGCACGGACCGCCGCAGAAGCAGCCGGCGCAGCGTCGCTGCAGGTCGAACTGTCGTTTTCACCGACTATGCAGATCCGGCGAGGGGGAGGAATCGCGGGAGGTGTAACAGGTTATACCAAACTCATCAGCTTTCGTGCGGTTTTGACAGGAATTATCGACGGCGTCACGTGCCACGTCGGGCGATCCGGTGATCTTTCCGCAGCGCACGGAGATTCCATTCGATGCTCGATATTGTCCGTGCGCGCGAGGCCGGGTCCCATGACGACCGTTCATCGTTGCGATTAAAACAAAGAGTTTTTGTCATGGCACCGGCCGGTCCTACGATGGCCCATGGACCGGTTGCGCGGCTTTGCCTGCTTCGCGATCGCTGCGCTGCTCTCAGCGAGCGCAGACGCGGCCGGACCGGAAGTGCCGACGCACATTCGTGTAGTGCTCGCGATCGAAAACCCGCCCGACGACCCGTACGTCCGCCGGATGATTGCGGAGGCCGACGCGATCTGGCACCCGTATGGGGTCAGCGTCGTGTGGTCATCAACGAACGACGTCGGTCCGGACGATGTTGTGCTGGCGGTGAGTCTCAGACCGCTCCCGCCTGCCGCGGCCGGCGACCGGCGAGCAGTCAGCCACGCGATGGAGACCGGAGGCCGCCTCGGCGCGATTCGTTTTTGCGACGGCGGGGCGCCCGAGCCAGTCATCACGCTCGATCCAGCAGCCGTGCGTGCGTTGCTCGCGACAACGCGCGCGAGAGTCTGGCAGGGCAGCCCAGCAACTGTGGGGCGCGCGCTTGGCCGGGTGCTGGCGCACGAGATCGGGCACTTCCTGCTCGCGTTTCCAGCGCATACCCAAAGCGGTCTGATGCGCGCATCCTTCAACGCCCGGGAGCTATCGGAATTGGCACGATGGAGCTTCGCACTCGACCCTGTGATCTTGGACCGCCTGCGCGCGAGGCTCGCCCAGCTGACAAACGACAATTCTCGTTAGCGCGTTTCCAGCTCGAGGTCCAAGCGAAGCGAAGATGGTGCTGCGCAGGGCAGCGCTCGGGCCCCGAGTCTGCGCGACGGGGGTGCATAGACCCGCTCGAGCGAATCGAGCAGCTCGATGGCCTGCCTGAGATGTGGCTGCGCACTCAGGACCGTGCGGCACTGTGCCATCGCCTCGAAGTAGCGGCCCAGGACCGCCAGCGATCGCGCCAGGTTGTATCGGGCCTCCGCATAGGACGGACGCTGCCGGACCGCTTCCTCGAACATCGGCAATGAGTCGCGCTCTCGGCCCAGGCGTGACAACGCGACGCCCGCGCCATTGAACGCCTCCGGCAACTCGCGACTGAACCGTACCGCCGTCTCATAACTGGTCAACGCCGCCATCCACTGCCGCTGTCCCGCGTGCCGCACACCAATGTTGTAGTGCGTGTCGGCAAGCGCCCGCCGCGTCGCTGGATCCTCCGGAGCCAACGCCGCTGCGCGATCGAGCGCCGCGATCGCCTCATCGAGTCTCCCGAGGCTGGCCAGGACGACGCCGAGATTGTGCTGGGCCGGCGCGTATCCAGGCGCGACGCGTGCGGCTTTCTCGAGGCTGTCAAGCGCTTCGTGAAGACGATCGCGTTTGGACAACTCCACGCCCAGATTGACCAACGCCGCGGCCATTCGCGGCGCGAGGCGAAGCGTCGCGCGATACGCGTCGATCGCCTCGTCGCTCCGTCCGAGGAGGCCGAGCGTCACGCCGAGGTTGTAATGCGCCATGGTGAGGTTGGGGTTCCACATGACCGCGCCCTCGAAGGCGCGACGGGCTTCGTCCCAGCGGGCCTTCTCGAACAGCTCCGCGCCGCGGCGGAGCGCCGCGTCGCCCGCCGTGAGCGCGACGTCGCCGAGTGCCGTGGACGTTTGCGGCTCGGCGGCGAAGGCGGCAGCGGCACTCCGTGCCGCGAGGAATCCGACGATCAGAAAAACGCGAACGTTCGTGCTTTTTTTTGGGCGAAGGCTGGACGTCATGACGGGTTCCCCCTTTTAGCGATCAGAAGATCTTTTGCTCGCCGCCCGCAGCAGGGCGTCGAAGGCTGTGCGCGCCCGGTGTTCGGCATCCGGATCGTTCAGAAGCCGGCTGACGTGGTGGTAGCCGAGAATGATCCCGTTCAGGTCGTGGGCGAACTGCACGGGATCGACGGTCCGTTTGAAGTGCCCCTCCACGATCGCGCCCCGCGCCGTCGTGGCGATCGCGTCGAGCCAGTCGCGTTGCAGTTGTACCAGGCGATCGCGGGCAGGGCCGGCGCGGTCGTCGAGATCGACGGCCGCCTGGACGAAGATGCAGCCGCCGGGGCGATGCTCCCACTCCAGCCAGCGCTCGAACAAGGCCTGGATGCGCGGCCGGCCACGCTTGACCGCCAGGGCCGGCCGGAGCACGTTGGCCACGAATCGCTCGGCGGCTCGCTCGAGCACCTGGACCTGGAGCGCCTCCTTCGATCGAAAGTGCGCGAACAGCCCGCTCTTCGACAGATCAACGTCGTCGGCCAGGCGGCCGATCGTCAGACCTTCGAGCCCGACGGTCCGGGCCAGGTCGACCGCTCGGTCGAGAATCGCTTCGCGGGTGGCTTGGCCTTTCTGCATCGGCGGCATTATATACGAACGTTCGTGCTAAAAAGCAAGGTTTCCTTGGGTGCCTGGCAGTCGATCAGGCGGCGGGTGATCGCGCAAGGCGCGCAGTGGACGCGTCACAATAGGGCGTGAGCGGCGACGCGCCCTCGATCCAACGCGACGACATCTTGCAAGTGGATGACCTGACCGTAAGACTCGCGAACAGGCTGGTCTTCCAGAATCTCAGTTTTCGCGTCGCCCGCGGCACGTCGCTCGCGGTGATCGGGCCGAATGGTTCGGGCAAAACCGTTCTCTTTCGTACGCTCCTGGGCGCGATTCCAGCGGAGGGCACAATTCGCTGGGCGCCCGGCGTACGCCTCGGCTACGTCCCCCAGCATCTCGATATCGCGCGCGACGTGCCGATCACCGGCACCGATTTTCTTCGTGCCAGGGCAGCGATGGCGCATGTGCCGGCGAAGACGATCACCGGCGCGCTGGCGCTGGTGGGCTTGCCCCGTTCGGTTGCGGACTTGCCGATCGGCGCGCTGTCCGGCGGCCAGTTTCAGCGCCTGCTGGTTGGCTTTGCGCTCATCGGCGAGCCGGACGTGCTGCTGCTGGACGAACCCACGGCCGGCGTCGACGAGGCGGGCGAGGAACGGCTCAACGAGCTGATTCATCGACTCCAGCAGGAGCGGGATCTGAGCGTGTTGCTGATCTCGCACGACCTCACGGTGGTGTATCGCTACGCCACGATGGTCCTCTGCTGGAGCCGCAATCGCGTGCGCCTTGGCAAGCCGCGGGAAATTCTCACTACTGATCTGCTTCACGAGATGTACGGGACATCGGTCGCGTTGCACCTCCATGACCACTGAGGCGCTGCTCCTTTCCGCCGCGATGGCCGTCGCTGCGGGCCTGATTGGCTGTTTCGTCGTCATGCGGCGGATGGCGCTCGCCGGAGATGCGCTCTCGCACGTCGCGCTGCCGGGCATCGGCATCGCGCTGGCGCTGCACCTTCATCCGATGATCGGCGCCGTCGCGACGTTGTTTTTCGGTGCGCTGCTGGTGTGGGCGCTGCAAGACGCGTCGCACTTGCCGACCGAAACCGTGATCGGCGTGGTCTTTTCCGGCGCGCTTGCGGTTGGCAGCATGATGGCCTCGGGAGACGAGCTTATCGAGGCGCTTCTCGGAGGCGCAGGCGCCGTGACCGCTTTCGAGTCGGCCTTCGTCGTCATCGCAGCCGGTGTGATCATCGCCTTCGTCGTCCGTCAAAAACACGCTCTGGTCGTCATGCTGGTGTCGCCTGACATCGCGCGCACCGCGGAAGTCAACGTTCGCCGGCTGAATCTGTTCTTTCTGCAGATGTTCGCGCTGACGATCGCGCTCGGCCTCAGATACCTGGGCGTACTCCTGATGGGATCGCTCATCATCATTCCCGCGGCAACGGCGAAGCGGGTATCGCGAAACCTGAATCAGATGCTGGCGCTCTCGGCGTTGCTCGCCGTCACGGCGACGCTGGCGGGCGAAGCGCTCGGATGGTGGCTGCAGCGCGAACCGGGGCCGCTGATCGTCACCGTTGCGGCAGCAAGTTTTCTGCTGACGTTTCTCTGGCGGCGGTAGGTTCGCGGACTTTGCCCGGACAGCGGTGAAGCGATCGCGGCGCGCCCGCCAGGCTCTCGTTCAATCGTCCAAGACCATTGATTGGCGGCGCGGCAGCAGCTGCGCCGGCGTTCGGCACGTGACGCGGTGGCTGAGCGCTACTTCTTTCTCACCATGTAGCGAACGTGCGTCACGTGCGGCGAGTGCACCATCTCGGAGACGTCGACGAACACCTTGCTTTTGTCGATGCCGTCGAAGAGGCGCAGGCCCTCGCCGAGGAGAACGGGCGCCAGGTGGATCCAGATCTCGTTGACGTGGCCGGCATTCACGTACTGGCGGATCGTGTCCGCGCCACCCGAGATGCGGACGTCCTTGTCCCCGGCCGCGTTCCGTGCCTGCCGCAGCGCGCTCTCGATGCCGTCGTTCACAAAGTAAAACGTGGTCCCGCCTTTTCGCGGCCACGGGCTTCGTTGTTCATGCGTGAGCACGAACACAGGACTGTGAAACGGCGCAATCTCGGGCCAGTTGGCCTCGCCCTCTTCGAACATCCGCTTGCCCATAACGTTCGCGCCCGTGCGTCGCAGCAGCTCTTCGATCATGCGATTGTCGTCGCCGGTCTCGCCGCCACCTCCGAGAGCGAGGCTGCGCCGGAAGCTCTCCTGCAGAAACATCCACTTGTGGATGCTGGGTCCGCTCTCGCCCAATGGATTCTTCGGCCCGCGATTGGGTCCCGCGATGAATCCGTCGAGCGACATCCCGATACTGACGAATACGTTGCTCATAAAACACGAAGAGGTCACCCTCCGCGGGTGACCTCCTTCATCTGCGAGAAGTTCCAGACGTCAGAACTCGAGCTTGACTCCGATCCGGGCGAGCCGCGGCGGCACCACGCTGAGCGGACGATCGAACGCGGTGCCCGAGCTCCACTGCAGGTTCTGCGCCGGGTTGCTGTTGAACAGATTGTAGATGTCGAAGAACCCGGAGACACTTCGGCGACCGAAGCGAATCTCTTTGTCCACTCGAACGTCGGTGATGATGATGTCGTCCTGACGGCGCGTGCCGAACGGCTCCGCGAGGAAACGGACGCTCCCGTAGCTCAAACGCGACGAGAACGTGCGCCCGAACGGGAAGCCCTGCTGGTAGCGCAGCATCGGCGACACCGAGATGCCCCACCATGGCGTTCGTATCGTGCCAGACAGCTTCGCGTTGTGGCGGCTGTACTCATAACGGC
>JBKPDL010000078.1:0-30210 GCA_046727855.1 Acidobacteriota bacterium | reverse complement strand
CTGCAGCACCGAGGCGATCTGCTCGCGATAGTCCATCAGTCGCAGATCGGCCAGATCCTGGCCGTCGACGAGCACGCGCCCTTTCGTCGGACGATTGAACGCCATCACCAGACTGATCAGCGTGCTTTTGCCGGATCCACTCGATCCCACCAGCGCTGTCGTCGTCCCTGGCGAAGCGTCAAACGACACGCCCTTGAGCACCGGCTGCCCCTCGTTGTACTCGAACCACACGTCGTCAAACGCGATGTGTCCGTCGATTCGCGTGAGAGGCGTCTTGCTCTTGTCGACGTCGTCCTCGGTGGGCGTTTCGAGCACTTCGCGAATGCGATCGAGGCCGGCAAACGCCTCGGTGATTTGCGTCCCGATCGACGCGATCGACACCAGCGGCGCGGCGACCAGGCCGATGAAGAAGATGTACATGAAGAAGTCGCCGAGCGTCATACGGCCGGCAAGGATGTCGCGTCCGCCGAGCCAGATCATCACGATGCTGATGACACCGACAATGACGTTGCTGCCTGACGTTGTCGCCGACACGCCGGTCATCGACTTTGCGATATTGCGGAACAACCGATGCGCGCCCTGCGCAAACACGATCTCTTCGCGCTTTTCGGCCGTATAGCTCTTGACAACCCGAATGCCGCCGAGCGCCTCGGTGAGCCGGCCGGTTACTTCGGCGTTGATCTTGCCGCGCTCGCGGAAGAGCGGACGAAGCTTTCGAAACGCGTACGACATGCCGCCGGCAAACACTCCGAGGACGAGCATCGTGACGACGGTGAGCCGCCAGTTCACGTAGAAGAGCACGCCTAGCCCGAGCACGGCAGTGACGAGACCGCCGATCAGCTGCACCAAGCCGGTGCCCACCAGGTTCCGCAGCCCCTCCGCGTCGCTCATGATTCGCGCCACGAGCACGCCTGTTTGTGTGGCATCGAAATAGCGGACCGGCAAGCGCATGATGTGCGCCTGCACGCGTTTTCGCATCTCGGTGATTGCACGCTGCGCAGCGACGCCGAGAATCTGCGACAACGCAAAGGACGTGACCGCCTGGATCGCGGTCGCAACGCCTCCCGCGATGGCGATGGGAGCGAGCAGCTCGTAGCGCTGCTTCGCCAGAACCTCGTCGATGACGTACTTCGAAGAGAGAGGCAGGACAAGACCGGCGAGTCGCCCGACAAGCATCAGCAGTAAGCCAATGACGAGACGGCGGCGATGCACCCACAACAGGTCGCGCATCTCGCGCCACGCCGCGTCCGCGCTCACATTTTTCTTGGACGTAATCGCTGCGTCGGCCGAGCGCGCCTGCGCTGCAGCCGCACGACCGGCGCCTCCGCGCTCAGCGCGGGCCATGCCGATTCCAGAGGGTCTGAGTAGAGCCACTAGTTCACCGCATTTGGAACGGCAAGCATGAATGGCGCGATTTCTGCCTCAAAAGTCTCTCCGTCGGGCCGGACCATCACATAATGCCCGTGCATCGTCCCGAACGCCGTCGTCAGGGGACAAAAGCTCGTGTACTCGAAGCGTTTGCCTGGTTCGATCACGGGCTGCTCGCCGACAACGCCGTCATCCTCCACCCTTTGCACGACGCCGTTGGCGTCGGTGATCACCCACCGGCGGCTCAGAAGCTGTGCGACCTCCTCGCCCTCGTTCGCGATCGTGACGTGATAAGCAAAAAGAAACTGTCGCTGCCGCGGCGAGCTGCGTTCGGGTAGATACGCGCTGACCACCTCCACTTTGATGCCACGGGTGGTCGCGACGCTCACGGCAATAATTATCACATGGTCGTCTGGCCGTCCCTAGCCGATTGGCTAGTCGAGATGCCCCTGTTCGGAGTCGCCCATCTCCACGTTTCGTGATGGAAAGTACTCGCGCCATCGTTCCGACACTTTGCGCGCGATGTCGTCGCGGCATGACACTTCTTTCGGGTACCACGGCTTCATGCGGGCGTCGACGACGATCGGTGGATCCTGCGCAATGTGATTGCGGACGATACGTCGTGACGCGGCATGGATGTCGGCCGCCGGCTCGAATCGTGTGAACGTCGTCCACAGGAAGTTCATCACGCTCCGGGTCGCACGTCCGGCATCGTCGCTCACGACCACCAGCGGCCAGCTGGCAAACGCAGTGTGCGCAGCAACTCGATCGGCAACGTCCGGATCTTCGGTGTAAGGCTGGGCAGATACCACGGCACATCCGGCGCAGAAGACGCGCACATCCGAGATATCGCTGGGCGGCGCAACGGACGGGCGGAACTCTCGCGGCAGGTCACGCACTGGTTCACCCAGTCCAAGCCACACGCCCTTCGACCCCTCGTTCACCACCGGTCCGGTGTAATCGAGCGTGTCCATTGCAAGGTTCGAAAACACGAACAAGTCGGTGCGAGGGTCGGTTCGCGCGAGCAGGTGCTCGAGCGTGGCGCGAAAGTCTTTGAGATCAACCGCACGATCGACGACGAGCAGGAACTTGGTCAGCGAGAGCTGCCCTTCGCCGAGAATACGAAAGGCGCTCGCCATCGCCTCGCGTTTATAGCGCTGCTTGACGACAGCCGCCGCCAGCGAGTGATAGCCCGTCTCGCCATATGACCACAGGTTCGTCACCGCGGGCATCACGAGCGGAAAAAGCGGCGAGAGCAGCTCCTGCAGCAAGTCACCGACGAAGAAATCCTCCTGGCGAGGTTTCCCCACTACAGTAGCGGGATAGATCGCGTCGCGTCGCCGCGCGATCTGCTTGACCTGAAACACCGGGTAATCGTGCTGCAGCGAGTAATAACCATAGTGATCGCCAAATGGACCCTCGGGACGCCGCAGGTTCGGCGGGACCTCACCCAGCAACGCGAACTCGGCGGACGCAACCAGCGGATGCGGATGACCCCCTGGCGCGCCGACTTGCGGAAGCTTCTGCCCCGCAATCAGCGATGCGAGCATCAACTCCGGCACGTTCTCGGGAAGCGGGCTGATGGCGGCAAGGATCAATGCCGGCGGGCCGCCCAGAAAGACAGTGGCAGGGAGCACCTGACCGCGCGCTTGGGCCTGAGCGTAATGGAATCCGCCACCCTTCCCAATCTGCCAGTGCATGCCTGTTGAACGGCGGTCGTACACATGAAGGCGATAGATTCCGAGATTGTGACCCGGGCGATCGGGATGGGTGGTGTAGACGAGCGGAAGCGTAATGAACGGTCCACCATCTTCCGGCCAGCATGTGATGACGGGCAACCGATCGAGCCGCACATCAGCCGTGACCACGTCGAGGACGGCAGCACGCGACACGGTGCGCATGCCGACGCGCAGAAGTTCGCGGCCGACGTCGCGCGCGCCCCACAACTTCGCCGGCGAGGGCGGCAACAGCGTTTCGGCGAGCTGAACGAGCCGCTTGATCAGCCGCAGCGGTCGCTCGCCAAATGCCAGCTGCGCACGCGCGGCCGTGCCAAACAGGTTGGTGACGAGCGGAAAATCGGCGCCGACAACGTTCGAGAACAGCAGCGCGGGACCGCCGGCGGCAATCACCCGCCGGTGAATCTCGGCGGCTTCGAGATAGGGATCAACTGGCGCCGCAATCTCGACGAGTGCGTCGCGGCGACGAAGCTCGTCGAGAAAGGCGCGGAGATCGGGAAAAGACAATCGGGGTTCCGACGTTCCTGCGTTCCGACGTTCCGACCTTTGGGGTTCCGAGTCCTCTGGTTCCGAACTTCCAGGGTTCCTACGTTCCGGGTTCCTGAATTCGGACGTTCGGTGTCTCGGTTCCTCGTTCTCAGTTCCCGCCTTCGCGCGCAACCATCGCGAGCTTTGGCGAGACAAGCGTTCGTTGTTCGCTCTTAGACCGTTATGCGGCCACAGATGTGAATTTTGTACGCGTTGTGGACCCGCATAACGGTCTACGGCGCGCGGAGCGCGCCAAGCCAACAACAAGAACTAGCCAAGGGCCGCGGAGTTAGCCGGATATCAAGGGCAGGGCCCTTGGCTAGTTCTTCGTTCTTAGTTCCTTCGTTCGCTAAGCGCTGGCCTCAGTCGGCCCTGTCCACGGCTCGTCATAGCTACCACCATAGATGCTCGGCACCTTGCTGCCCATGGGCCGCAGATACGCCGATAACTGCCCGCGATGGTGAACCATGTGGACGAGCGCGAACAGCAGGTAATTTACCGCCGGCAGCTTCATCCCATAGAAATCAACGATCTGTGCCAGCTTCGGCCCCTCGAGCGCCATCGCCCGTTCGAGTATCTTCGGGAAATTGTGCTTGTACCAGTCGCCGAGTTCGGCGACGCTGGCCGGTTTTGGCTCGTTCGTCGTCGGATCGTCGAATTTTCCGTTGATCACGCCGTTCAAAAACCACACGTCGGCGGCCGCGAGATGTTGCGCCAGCTCGAACGCTCCGCGAGCGTTTGGCTCGGGCTTGTAGTCTTTCTTTCCTTCCGGAATCGCCGACAGCACTTTGTAGGTCACCATCCACTCGTGCTGCAACTGTTGGCCAACGAGTTCGGCTGCGGCCTTGGCTTGATCTGCGTTCATGGGCTCTCCTGGGAAAGCGGCATTCTACATCGGCGCAACGGAGGCGGGGTTCCAGGGTTCTGAAGTTCCGGAGTCCGGGTTCCGGGGTGGTGACGAGTGGTCCGGGGGCAGTTCTACGCGGTCATCGGTACTCACGTACCCGCCGGATTCTCGTAGTATGGCGTGGCGACCGAGGCCGCAAAACTCCAAGCCGGCGCGCTCGACGGCAATGGCCAGGGTACGGCGTCGATCGTGCCGCCGCTCACCGGGACGATCTTTCCTTCGTTACCAGCGCTACTCACTGCGTTACACGTTTAACTACGCGTCAACTTGCGGTATTTGATTCGGTGCGGACGATCGGCTTCCGCACCGAGTCGCCGCTTCCGATCGGCTTCGTAATCCTGGTAGTTGCCTTCAAACCACACGACTTGCGAATCGCCTTCGAACGCCAGGATGTGCGTCGCGATACGATCGAGGAACCAGCGATCGTGGCTGATGACCACGGCGCAGCCGGCAAAGTTGAGCAGCGCCTCCTCGAGCGCGCGCAGCGTGTCCACGTCGAGATCGTTGGTTGGTTCGTCGAGCAGCAACAGGTTGCAGCCCGTACGGAGCAGCTTCGCCAGGTGAACGCGGTTCCGCTCGCCGCCCGAGAGCGTTCCAACCTTCCGCTGTTGCGCCGCGCCTTTGAAGTTGAACCACGACACGTACGCGCGCGAGGGCACTGCCCGCTTGTCCATCAACAGCTCGTCTTCGCCGCCGGAGATCTCCTCCCACACCGTCTGGTTCGGTGACAAGGCATCGCGAGACTGATCGACGTAGCCGATTTGCACCGTATCGCCAATGCGCAACGTGCCGCCGTCCGGCTGTTCCTGCCCGGTGATGAGCCTGATCGTTGTGGTCTTGCCGGCGCCGTTCGGGCCGATCACGCCGACGATGCCGCCTCGGGGCAGCGTGAAGTTCAAGTCATCGAACAGGACGAGATCGCCGTACGCCTTTCGCAGCTTGCGCGCTTCCACCACGATGTCGCCGAGGCGCGGCCCTGGCGGAATGTAGATCTCAACCGTGTCGATCTTCTGCGCGGTGTCTTCGCTGAGCAGCTGTTCGTAGGCGTTCAATCGCGCCTTTCCCTTGGCCTGCCGCGCGCGCGGCGACATGCGAATCCAGTCGAGCTCGCGCTGCAGGGTGCGTTGCCGCTTCGACTCGCTCCTTTCCTCGAGCGCGAGGCGCTGCTGCTTCTGCTCGAGCCACCCGGTGTAGTTGCCTTCGTACGGATAGCCCGTGGCGCGATCGAGCTCGAGAATCCACCCGGCGACGTTGTCGAGGAAGTAGCGGTCGTGCGTGACGGCGACAACCGTGCCCGGATAATCCTTGAGAAAGCGCTCGAGCCACGCCACCGACTCCGCATCGAGGTGGTTCGTCGGCTCGTCGAGCAGCAACAGATCGGGCGATTGCAGCAGCAGCCGGCACAGCGCCACGCGCCGACGCTCGCCGCCAGAGAGCTTCGCCACGTCGGCATCGGGCGGAGCCAGGCGCAACGAGTCCATCGCCATCTCGAGACGCGAGTCGAGGTCCCAGGCGTTGGCCGCTTCGATCTTGTCCTGCAGTCGCGACTGCTCGTCGAGAACCTTGTCCATCTCCTCGGGCGAGAGGTCCTCGCCGAGCTTCTCGTTGACCTCGTCGTAGCGCGTGAGCAGCGCGCGAATCGGTGCCACACCTTCCTCGACGTTGCCTTTGACGTCCTTCGCCGCGTCGAGCACCGGCTCCTGCGGGAGATAGCCGCGCGTGACGCCCTCACCGGGAAACGCCTCGCCGCCGAAGTCGTGATCGACGCCGGCCATGATTTTCAGAATCGTGGACTTGCCGGCGCCGTTGACGCCGAGCACTCCGATCTTGGCGCCAGGAAAAAACGAGAGCCAGATGTCTTTGAGAACGACGCTGTCGGGAGGATGGACCTTGCCGACGCCTTTCATCGTGAACACGTACTGCGGTGGCATTGGTTTCTAACGCTGTAGGTATCAGGTTTCAGGTATCAGGTATCAGGAATTACGCGGACTTGGATTTTACCTGATACCTGGCCCCTAATACCTCCTGATAACTGATACCTGACTACGCTTCAGGCTTCAGCGTCACTACCGTGTAGCGATCGAGCGGGAAGTACTTCTTGAACATCTCCTGAAACACCGGCGCCGAGAGCTTCTCGATGCGATCGGCGCGGCGCGTGATGCTGAGCGGATCCCACCCCAGCATGTTCACGGTCTGCAGAGACCCCAGCCAGTAGGCGTTTTGTTTCGTTGCCTCCTCGAGATCGCGGCGTTCGAGCTCTTGCACTTTCGCGACGTCTTCTGCTGAGGGCCCTTGCGTCTTCAGACGTTCAACTTCCTTGAGCACGGCATCGGTCAGCTTCTGCACGTTCTCCGGCGAGCTGCCGAAGCGTACCGTCATCGCTCCATAGCCTTTCTGCGGGAGCATGTTGTCGTAGTTCACGCCGACGCTGTAAGTGCCGCCGAGCTCTTCGCGCAGGATGTCGCGCAAGCGGATGCCGAGCAGCGATGCCGCGGCACGGGCGCGATGCATCTCGAGCTCCTCCAGATTCGTGTCGGCAAAGAACGACATGATCGTCTGGCTCGCGGGCTCCCTCCCCTTGCGCACTTCCTCTTTCACTGTGTTCGAGGGAAATCGGATGCCGATATCGCGGAACGTCGAGGTCTTTTTGCCAACAGACGGCAACGTCGCGACCCACCGCTCGAGCAGCGGCATCATCTCGTCGACGCTGAAGGTGCCGACGAAGAGGAACGTGAAGTCGGCGGCGTTGGCAAAGCGCTCCTTGTAGAAGCGGCTCATCGCCTCGAGATCGAGCGCCTGGATGTCTGCGGGTGTCGGGGCTTTCGCGGTGTAGTGATTGGACGTGTTGACCTGCTCGACCCGCTCGCTGAACACGAACTTCGGATTCTGCGCCTGATTCTCGAGCGCGCCAATGAAGCGGCGCTTCAGCAACTCAAACGCTTCGCGCGAGAGGTTGGGTGCGGTGAACGCCAGGTAATTGAGCTTGAGCGCCGTCTCGAGATCGCGCGGCGAAGCCGAGCCCGACGTGCCGTGGGTGTACTCGCCGATGTTTGGCGAGGCCTGCGCGATTTTGCCGGCGAGCAGCTTGCTGAGATCGACCGGGCTGAGCCCGCCCATGCCGCCCATGCCGACAAGCGCCGTAGCGAGCATCGCTTCGCGATAATCCTCCTGTGACGCCAGCGAGCTGCCGCCGAGCGCGTAGGAAGCGAACAACACCTGATCGCTCTTGTAGTCCGTTGGCTTCAGCCACACTTCGACGCCGTTCGACAGCGTCAACACCGTTGCGCCAATCTCTTTGATCTCGCGGCGCGCCGTGACTTTGCCCGGTGCCGGCGACTTCTCCACCAGGTCGCGGCCGGCGAGCGCGTCGGTCCACGCTTCGACCTCGGATCCCTCGCCCTTCGTGAGTGCCGTCCTGAGCTGGTCTTCGGTAGCCACCGTCACGCCTTGCTTCTCGGGCGCGACCGCGAGGATCAGGCGGTTGTCGTCATGGATGAGTCTGCGCGCTTCTTCGCTGACTTCTTCGAGCGTGATCGTCGGCACGAAGCTGGCCGCGATCTTGTACTCGAACTCGATCCCTGGAATCGGCTCCTGCTCGAGAAACGCCCGCACGTATTCCTCGGCATAGTCGGGGCTTTCCGATGTGTTGCGCTCTTTGTACGCCCGTTCGTAAAACGCAAGCGTTGCCGCCTTCGCCCGCTCCAACTCATCGCGGCTGAACCCGAATTTCTGCATCCTGCGCGCTTCCAGCACGAGCGCTTCGAAGCCCGTCGTCAGGCGCCCTTCCGCAACGTTGGCTTCCAGCTCGAAGAGCTCCGTCGAGCGGCCGAGATTTCCGCCCGTCGCCTGTGCCGACAGGAACGGCGCGTCCTGGCGCCGCGCGATTTCGCGCAGACGCAGATTGAGCATCTGCGAGACGAGTTGCCGGATCAGCGAGCGGCGATAATCCGCGACCGTGCGCTCGATCTCCGTGGGGCGCTTGTATGCGATCGACACGGTCCACCCCTGCGCTTCCGGATCCGTGGCAACGCTATAAATCGTGTCCTTGTTTGGCGGAATGGTGCGATCGACGGTTTCGATCGGCGTCTTGACGCCTGGAATCGCGCCAAAGCGCTTCTCCACCAACTGCTGCACCTCGGCCGGATCGATGTCGCCCACGAGGATGATTGCCGTCTGATCGGGTCGATACCACTTCTTGTAAAAATCGACGACCCGCTGGCGCGGAAAGCTCTTGAGAATTTCGGGCGTTCCGATCGGCAGACGCTCGGCGTAGCGCGAGCCTTTGAAAATCACCGGCAGCTGCTTTTCCATCAGGCGCGTGCCCGCGCCGAGCCGGCCCCGCCACTCTTCGATCACCACGCCGCGTTCCTTGTCGACTTCGTCCGGGAGGAGCGAGAGGCCGGCAGCAAAATCGTGCAGCGCGAGCATGCCGCGATCGAGATAGCCCGCTCTGTCGGTAGGAACGTCGAGCATGTAGACCGTCTCATCAAACGACGTGCGGGCGTTGACGTGCGGACCAAAGCGCGCGCCGATCGATTCGAGAAACGCGACGAGCTCACCGGGCTTGAAATTTTCGGAGCCGTTGAACGCCATGTGCTCGAGGAAGTGCGCCAGACCACGCTGGTCGTTCTCCTCCTGCAGCGACCCGACATTCACCGCAAGCCGCATCGACACGCGGTTGGCTGGCAATGTATTGCGCCGAATGTAGTAGCGCATGCCATTGCCCAATTGCCCTGTCCGCACGGCAGGATCGACCGGGAGCGGCTGCGTCAGCGAAAGCTCCGGCTCCTGCGCCGCCGCGTGCGACAACAGCGCGCACATCGCGAGTGCGAGAAGCAGAGCGGCTCGTCGTGTCCGTTGCATGGAGGTTCCTCTCGACTACTATCTTCCCATGCTCTTGAAAATCACGCGGCTCGATCCGTCCGTGCCGCTTCCCTCCTACAGCACCGGCGGCAGCGCCGGCTTCGATCTCGCGGCCGCCACCGACGTGGAAGTGCCGCCGCATGCAATCCGGCTCATTGGGACGGGTCTGGTGATGAAAATCCCGGAGGGCCATTTTCTTGCCGTGTTCGCCCGCAGCAGCACGCCGATCACGCGCGGTCTGATGGTCGCCAACGGCGTTGGCGTCATCGACGCCGACTACTGCGGCTCAACGGACGAAGTGAAAATTCAGGTGATCAACGTCACGGACAAGCCTGTTCGTGTCGCGCGCGGTGATCGCCTTGCACAGGGCATCGTGCTTGCTGCGCCGCGCGTGACCTGGGAGGAAGTCGAGAGCGTGACTGAGTCGAGCCGGGGAGGTTTTGGATCAACAGGCGTGTAATTGTTCGATTGCCGATCGAAGATCACAGATTGATTCGGTGATTGGGGAATTCGAGAGTGAGACGAATCCTCCATATCGACATGGACGCCTTTTATGCGTCCGTGGAACAGCGCGACAATCCGGCGCTGCGCGGGAAGCCTGTCGCCGTCGGCGGCGATCCGACGAAACGTGGCGTCGTCGCGGCCGCCAGTTACGAAGCGCGCAGTTACGGGGTGCGTTCCGCGCTTCCCACGTCTCGCGCCGTCCGCCTCTGCCCTGGCCTCATCATCGTCCGACCCGACTTCCAGAAGTACAGAACGATCTCCAACCAGATTTTCGAGATCTATCGTAGCGTGACGCCGCTGGTCGAGCCGCTCTCGCTTGACGAAGCGTATCTCGACGTCACGGAGAACAGCTGGCACGAACCACTCGGGGTCAACGTCGCGCGACGGATCAAGGAGAGGATTCGCGAGAACACCGGGTTGACCGCGTCCGCCGGCGTCGCACCCAACAAGTTCCTCGCGAAGATTGCATCCGGCTGGCAAAAACCCGATGGCCTCACCGTGATCGCGCCCGAACGAATCGAGAGCTTTTTGCGCGGCCTGCCAGTCGACGCGCTTTGGGGTGTCGGACCGAAGACCGCGGAGCGCCTGCGCAGTCACGGCATCGCAAAGCTCATCGACGTACGCACCAAGTCGCTGGACGAGTTGCGCATGATTGTTGGAAGCGCCGCCGAGTGGCTGCGCGATCTCGCCAATGGTCACGACCCCCGGCAAGTGAACCCCAACGAGGACCGCAAGTCGGTTGGGTCAGAGTGCACGTACGAAACTGACCTGACGGATTTGGCCGGAATCCGCGGCGAAATCGACGAGATGGCACGCGATGCGGCGCGATGGCTCGACAGAAACGGAGTTTTCGCACGCACGGTGGTGATCAAAGTGCGCTACGAGGATTTCACCACCATCACGCGAAGCCAAAGCGAAGAAAAGCCAACGCGCGACGCCGACGCCCTCGCCGCACGCGCGATTGCCCTGCTCGACAAAACCGATGCCGGGCGCCGTCCGGTCCGCCTCCTCGGTGTCAGCCTGCACAACCTCGAAGAGTCCGATGCGGTTCGCGCGCCCAAGCGCGCCTCCAAGGCAGACGACGAGCCCCGATTGCCGCTCGATTAGCCAAGGCCAGAATTCACCTGGATTGAGTGGAATTCCGGACAGCCGCCGGCTCTCAGCCAACAGCGCTCGGCACAAGAAGCGCTGAAACCTGGTACCGACACGTGAAAGCGTTCACCGGCACAAGCAAACCGCCGTGGCCATGTCGGGTTTTGTTTTCCAATTTCGATAGACAAGTTAAGGAGAACCTCACCATGCAACAATCAATCGCGCCAGAGAAGAAGCGCGAGCGCGTGCCGCTCAACGGCGTCGATACGCCGAATCTGCTCGCCACTATCAACGTCGTGAAAGGCGCACCGGAACTGGGCCGGTTTCAGTTCCGGGCACAGAACACCTGGCTGGCCGGCACGCACAGCCGCAGCCATATCGAGACATTCAGCGGGGCCGGCAGCGAGCAAACCCATGTCCGGCGGTTCGAGTACGACGCCGACCACCCCGCCGTCCTGGTTGGCGGCGACCACGGACCTACGCCCGTCGAATTTCTGCTGCACGCGCTCGCCACGTGCCTGACCGCCGGCGTCGCAAACGTCGCCGCAGCCCGCGGCATCACTCTGACCCGGGTCGAGTCGACCGTCGTCGGCGATATCGATCTCCGCGGCATTCTCGGTCTGTCGAACGAAGTGCGCAACGGATACGAGCGCATTCGTGTGAACTTCTCGATTGAGGGCGACGCCCCGCCGGAGAAGCTGCGAGAGGTCGTCGAACAGTCGCGCGCACGCTCGGCGGTCTTCGACGTGATCACGAACGGCACCCCTGTCGATCTCTCGATCGACGTCGTGCGATGAGACAGATCGACGCGGTGATCGTTGGCGGCGGGCAGGCAGGGCTCGCGATGAGCCGCTGCCTGACCAGTCGCGCCGTTCCGCACGTCGTGCTCGAACGAGGCCGCGTGGCTGAACGCTGGAGGAGCGAACGCTGGCAGTCACTGCGGCTGCTGACGCCGAATTGGCAAACACGACTGCCGGGATTTCGCTACCAGGGTGGCGATCCGGATGGCTTCATGACCGTGACCGAAGTCGTGGATTTTCTCGAGCAGTTCGCGCGTTCGTTCGATGCACCTGTCTACACCGACACGGAGGTGACGGCTGTGAGCCGAGACGGCCGCGCGTTTCGAGTGAGCACGAACCGCGAGACGTGGCTGGCTAACAGCGTCATCGTCGCGACCGGCTATTGCGACGTGCCATTCGTGCCGGCGATCGCGTCTGGCGCACCTGACGATATTGACCAGGTCGTGCCTGCGCGCTATCGCGGGTCGTCCACACTTCGTGAAGGCGCCGTTCTCGTGGTCGGCGCAGCGGCGTCGGGCATTCAGCTGGCCCACGAACTACGTCTCGCGGGGCGGCGGGTGTTTCTCGCGGCCGGTCAGCACACTCGGGTGCCACGCCGTTACCGCGGTCACGACATTCTTTGGTGGTTCGAGCGCATCGGCATTTTCGCCGCCACGCAAGACGATGTCTACGATGTCGAGGTCTCGCGCGAGCAAGCGTCGTTGCAGCTGGTGGGCAGGCCGGATCGCGCATCGATCGATCTCGCGTTGCTAAAGGAACTCGGCGTTGAAGTCACCGGCCGGCTTCGCGCATTCGAGGGACGGCGGGCAGCCTTCGCTGACGACCTCGTCGCCTCCACCGCCGCCGCCGACGTCAAGCTCGCACAATTGCTGCAGCGGATCGACACGTTCATCGAGCTCGACGGCACGTGCAATGCGGACGCGAGGGAGCCATTCGAACCGATTTGGACGCGGTTTACCGACGCACGCACCGAGATCGACCTTACGGCGGAAGGTATCACCACCATCGTGTGGGCCACCGGATTCACGCGGCAATACCCGTGGCTGCGGGTGCCGGTGCTCGATGCGCGCGGCGAGATTCGCAACCACGGCGGCGCGACGCCGGTGGAAGGACTTTACGTGCTCGGACTTGCGTTTCTGCGCCACCGGAATTCGAACTTCATCGACGGCGTCGGTCGCGATGCGGAAGCCGTTGCCGATCACGTGGCGCGTCACCTCACGGAACGCCGCAGCGTCATCGCCTGATCGCGAGGTCCCATGCCTGCTTACGATGCAATTATTGTTGGGCTGCGAGCAGCGGGAGCCGCAACCGCCATGTTGCTGGCTCGCGCCGGTCTCCGCGTCTTGGCCATCGACCGCGGCAAATACGGCACCGATACGCTCTCCACTCACGCGCTGATGCGCGCGGGCGTGCTGCAGCTGTCGCGGTGGGGTCTCCTGCCCGCGATCGAGGCGGCCGCAACCCCGCCCATCCGCTCAACGACCTTCCATTACGGTCCGGAGAGTCGACGGATACCGATCAAGTCCCGCGACGGCGTGCCGAGTCTCTTCGCGCCCCGGCGCTTCCTGCTCGACCGCCTACTCGTGGATGCGGCTCGCACGTCAGGCGCGGACGTGCAGTACGGGATGTCGGTCGTCGATATCATCCGCGACGAAACCGGCCGCGTCGCCGGGGTTGTCGCGCGCGACGAGTCACATCGGATGCTGCGTCTCGAGGGGCGCGTCGTTATCGGCGCCGACGGTTTGCGATCGACAATCGCACGACTTGTGCACGCGCGAGCGTATCGCCAAGGCCGGCACGCGGCTGGTGTCATGTATGGCTACTGGCCCGCGCTTTCGGTCGAGGGCAACCACTGGTATTGGGAACCAGGCATCGCGGCCGGGGCAATTCCGACAAACAACAACGAGACGTGCGTCTTCGTCGCGGTTCGCAGCGACGACTTTGCTGACGCGTTCCGGGCAGATGTCGGTGCGGGCTATCGGCGGCTGCTGAGCCGCGCCGCTCCAGCGCTCGTGCCCGCGATCGAGCGGCAGTCAGGAGAGGCGAAGCTCCGGGGCTTCGCAGGAGAACGCGGCTTTCTGCGACACTCGGCAGGATTTGGCTGGGCGCTCGTCGGGGACGCCGGCAATTTCAAGGATCCGATCATCGCTCATGGGATCACCGATGCGCTGCGTGATGCCGAATGGCTGGCGCGCGCCGTGATTGCCGACGCCGACACGGCGCTCTTCGAATACCAACGCGCGCGCGATGCGATGTCGATGGAGATGTTCGAGCTCTCCGACGAGATCGCGTCGTTCAACTGGACGCTGGCGACGCTGCCGGCGTTGCACGAGCGGCTGAGCGATACCATGCGGCGCGAGGTCGACGCCGTGCGCGGCCTCGCGGCCGTCGCATGTCCCGACTTGTCGCTAGCGTCTGGAGGCGCGTTATGAACGTTCAGGAGCGCGCGATTCTACTCTTCGCTCGTCCCACGATTCACGTCAGCAATCGCCACATCGCAACGAACCGTTCGCCGCCTCGACCCGTCTACTCTGCCCGAGGGGTGAACTTTGCGTTGGACGCGTTGCGATTGAGGAGGAGGTGCGGCTGCGAGGCGGGAGGCTGCTATGCGACCGTCCGCGTTCGTCACCTTGCTGATCGTCCTCGTGGTTGGAATCACTCCTGTCGCTGCGGCCACGAATCCGCACGTCGTCCGGGTACGCGCCGCTGACGCCCGCTCCGCATCGGCGCTTGCCGAAGGCCGTCTGCGTTCGTCCTTCTTTCGCAAAGTGCTACGGCACATCGACCAGCTCGACGTGATCGTGTACATCGAGATGCAACCGCAGCTTCGCGGCCGCCTCGGAGGTCGCGTCAGCTGGGTCACGGCCACCCAGGACTTCCGCTACCTCCGCATTTCACTCAATCCCGAGCTGACGAAATCACAGCTCGTGGCGACCCTCGCGCACGAACTGCAGCACGTCGCCGAAATCGGCGAAGCGCCTGCGGTGGTCGACACCGCAACGTTGTCGGCACATTACCGTCACATCGGCGTTGAGAACCGTGAACGGTCTGAGCAGTGGGATACGGAGGCAGCGAAGCGCACGGGCGAGGACGTGAGACGCGAGCTCGCGTTCACGGCAAGTCGCGGCGGGGAGAGCCGGTAGTGGGAATTCAGAATGAAGAATTCTGAGTTGGTCCGCCTTTCAGTCTTGCGCCCGACCCGCAGTTTCTCTATCGCAGCGAATCGCACGAGCCGAACTATCCTCGAGCAGTTCGATCGGACGACATTCAAGGCACTCATTCTCAATCCGTTCCTCGGTCCTTGAGTATCTGGGCGAAGTGACCATCGCGCCGATCACCAGCGCCATTCGCGATATCCCGTCAGAAGTCGTGCTCGGTCCGTCGGACGGCATGCCTCGCAGCTGCGCGATCAACCTCGATCACGTGCAGACGGTCCGCAAGGATCGGCTCGGCGCCGTCCTCACCACGCTCCCGTCATCGCGGATGCGCGAGATCCGCGAGGCGCTGTCTTTTGCGCTCGGGTTCTGACGGTCCTTGGGCATCAGTGCGCGGTCACCGTCAAAATACGCGTAGTCGCTCCGACCGTCGGGGCGCGCGTCACCACGGCGATGCCGGAGCGTGTGCCCGGATAGTTCCGACGGGCCTTCAGTTGTCAGCTATCAGCGTTCGGCTTCCAGTGTTGGCGGCACCGCACGGCCGACGGCTGGCTTCTGCGTGGTAACGTGAACAGTAGAGAGATGCCCATGAAGAAATACGTTTTGCTTTGGTGCGCTGTTGCGGCGATTAGCGGCTGGATCGGCGTGGAAGCCGCCGCGGGTCGTGCGATGACCATCGACGATTTGATTACGGCGCTGCGCGTCACCGAGCCGGCGCTGTCGCCGGACGGCGCGACAGTTGCCTACGTACGCACCGTAACCAACGGACAGACCGGTAAACGCAATGCCGACATCTGGGCGGTGCCGGCCGACGGGTCGGCTGCGCCAAAGATGCTGGTTGGCGGCGACGGCTCCGAGACGACGCCGCTGTTCGCGCCGGATGGCAAGCGGCTCGCGTTTGTGTCCACACGTGCCGGCGCGCCGCAACTGTTTGTCGCAGGCAGTGACGGCAGCGATGCAAAGCAGATCACCAAGCTGGCGATGGGTGTGCAGACGCCTGTTGTGTATTCACCCGACGGCACCCGTATCGCGTATGTATCGGATGTATATCCGGACTGTCCAGACGACCGCCTCCGCCAAGGCGCCGGCGAGCCCGCCGAAGCATTTGCGCAGGCGGAGGCGTGCAACGCGCGGCGCGCCGAAGAGGCCGAGAAGAATCCCGTGAAGGTGCATCACGTCAAACGGCTGCTCTTCCGCCACTGGTCCGACTGGCGCGAGCAGTTGCGGCATCACATCTTCGTCACCGAAATTGAAAGCGGCCGCACAACCGATGTCACGCCAGGCGATTTCGACTCGCCGCCGTTCTTCAACGAGGACAACGGGTTCTCGTTCTCGCCGGACGGGAAACAGATCGCCTTTGTCTCCAATCGCGAAGGCGGCGATGCCGAGTCGTGGACGACCAATCACGATGTTTGGATCGTGCCGATCACCGGCGGAACTGCGCGCAAGCTCACGACTACGAACAAGGCGGCCGACATGCAGCCGGTGTGGACGCGCGATGGGCGCAAGATCGTCACGCGCGCGCAACGCCGCCCCGGCTTCGAGTCCGATCGCTGGTATCTCGACGTGATCGACGTCGCCAGTGGTCAGCGGCAAACGATCTTCGAAACCCCGGACCTGTCGGTTGAAAACTTCAAGTTCACTCCGGATGGCGCCTCGATCCTCTTCACCGCACAGGATCGCGGCATCGTGAACGTCTACTCGATCGGGTATCCCACTGGCACGCCGAAAGTGGTGGCCAAGGGCGGCGCGTTCGCCGGTCTCGAGGTGAGTCGCGACTTCGCAGTGGTCGGCAAAAACACGATGACTGCGCCGACGGATCTTTTCCGCGTGAACTTCACGGGCGAGACGAAACAGCTGACGCGAGAAAACGAATCGTGGCTGAAGGACGTCGCGTTCTCACAGGCCGAAAGCCTGACCGTTCCCGGCGCCGCCGGAGCGCAGGTGCAGTACTGGCTCATCAAGCCGCCAAACTTCGACGCCGCGAAGAAGTACCCCGTGGTGTTTCTGATTCACGGCGGTCCTCAGGGCGCGTGGGAAGACGCGTGGTCGGCGCGGTGGAATCCGTCGTTGTGGGCGGCCCAGGGGTGGGTAATCGCGGCCCCCAACCCGCGCGGCTCCACCGGCTTCGGGCAGAAGTTCGTCGACGAGATCTCGCAGGACTGGGGTGGCAAAGTGATGGTGGACATCAACGCGGTTGTGGACGTCGTCGCGAAGCTGCCGTATGTGGATTCGCAACGCATGGGCATTGCGGGCGCAAGCTACGGCGGCTACGCGGTGAATTGGATCATCGGCCACACAAACCGGTTCAAGGCCGCCGTCAGCCACGACGGCGTGTACAACCTCGAATCGATGATGGGATCGACCGAGGAATTGTGGTTCCCGGAATGGGAAATGGGCGGCGTGGCGTGGTCGGCCGCCGCACGCGAGAACATCGCCAAGTGGTCGCCGCACCGCTTCGCCCCGCAGATCAAAACGCCAACGCTGGTGATCACCAACGAGCTCGACTATCGCGTGCCGGTCGATCAGGGCATTCAACTCTTCACTGCGCTGCGGCGGCAGAACGTACCCAGTGAGATGCTGATTTTCCCGGATGAAGGGCACTGGGTGTTGAAGGCACTCAACAGCAAGTACTGGCACGAACAGGTGTTTGGCTGGATGAAACGGTGGTTGGAAGGCACCCCCGCGCCCACCGCCGAGCGCTGACGCGGGGAGTTACAAGTTCAAAGTTCAAAGTTCAAAGTTCAAAGTTCAAAGTTCAAAGGGGAAGTTACAAGTTACGAGTTAAAACGGTCGACTGCTCACTTGCAACTTGCCAACTAACTTTGAACTTTGAACTTTGAACTGACGCAGATCAATGATCACGATCTTTATAGAGCTGCTTCATTGCTTTGTTGACGTTCTTCCACCTCCGCTTCGCGTCGATTTGTGCGCGGGCGTCTCTTCTCACCGCGAGCGCGCGCACTTCGTCTTCGAGCTTGTGGTAACTCGCGAGCCGTTCCGCGGATAATCGGCCCTCCGCCACAGCCTGCTTCACCGCGCAGCGCGGCTCCTCGCGGTGCCGGCAATCGCTGAAATGACACTGCGCCGCAAGCGCCTCGATGTCCTCGAAGCCCTCCTTTGCCGTTTCGGCAACCCACAATTGCAGCTCGCGCATGCCGGGTGTGTCGATGAGCAGGCCCTTGGCGCCCGGCAGCACGATCAGCTGGCGGTGGCGCGTGGTGTGACGGCCGCGCGAGTCGTGCTCACGCACGGCGGTGGTCTTGAGCGTTTCGGCGCCGAGCAGCGCATTGACGAGCGTCGACTTCCCTACGCCCGATGAGCCAAGCAGCGCGCCGGTGCGGCCGCGTCCCAGGTAGGTCTCGACAATTTCCACACCGTACGGCAACGCGCCGCCGCGCGGCTTGGCGCTGATCGCGTGCACCGGCGTCCCGGGCGCGATCGTTGCGATCTCCGCTACGCGTGCGGGCACGTCATCGCTCAAATCCGCCTTGCTCAGGAGCACCACCGGCGTGGCGCCGCTCTCATACGACATCAGGAGATAGCGCTCGAGCCGCCGCGGGTTGTAGTCGAGATCGAGACCCATGACGAGGAACACCGTGTCGATGTTGGCCGCCACCACTTGCTCCTCGGTGATCTCGCCCGCCACTTTGCGCGAGAACTTGCTGCGGCGCGGAAGAATCGCCTCGATGACGCCGCTTTTCGCATCCGGCGCCAACCTGATGGCCACCCAATCGCCCACCGCCGCAAGCTCATGCCGGCCGCCGGCACGATGCAGGATGCGCCCTGCCTGCTGTGCGTTGACTTCCCCTCGGTCGGTGAAGACGCGGTAGATGTGATTGAACTCGATGGCCACGCGCCCGGGAACGAGACCGCTCGCAGCGTGTGGGGCAAAGGCGGCCACCCATTGTTCGTCCCAGCCAACCTCCTCGAGATCAAACGGCACGTTATTCAGGATAGCGCGCGATGCGGCGCAGGAATTGTCGTGCCTGGGCAGAGAACGACCTGTCCCATAGGTGACCAGCTTCGAACACGTGTTCGGTCACCGATACGTTCGCCTCGCGAAGCAGTTTGAGGTCGGCAGCTGCCTTCACCGCCGTGTACCATTCGTCTTTCACCCCGCGTCCGATCAGCACCGGCGGGAGCTTCGCGGCGTGAGGCGCGACATCGGGCGGAACGTCGCCGGCCAGCACGATTAACCCGTCACACTCGTCCGCAAGCGCGGCGCGATACGCCATCGCCACCCCTTGCGAGAAACCAGCAAACAGGCGCGGGCGACGAGTTGGCTGCTCGCGTTCCACCGACTGGATGACAGACCAGACATAGGCCGTGTTGTCGGCGATCTCGTGCTCGCGATCCTGACGCGTCATCCAGCTGGCCACCACTTCCGTCTTGCGTGTGTAGAAACGATGCAGCGCCTGCACGCTCACCAGGCACCATCCCTCGCCAATCTCGCGCAGGTTGCGCAGCATGATATCGGCGCTTTCACCGTAGCCGTGAAACCCGACCAGGAGCGGTGCCGGCCCCTCGCACGGCTCGACGAGATAGCGGCCGTGCGTGCGGGCCTCGATTGTATGGATAATCACAATCGACCATTATGAGCGCGGTCATCCTCTACCCGGCCGATCCCGCAAAACGAATCGACACGTTGCTCGTGCTCGCGCACGGCGCAGGCGCTGGACAATCGCATCCGTTTATGGTCCGGTATGCCCGCGGCCTCGCCGAGCGCGGCCTCGACGTCGTCACCTTCAACTTTCCTTATATGGACGCCAAACGGAGCGCGCCGGATCGGCCGCCCGTGCTCGAGGAGGCGTTCAGGTCCGCAATCCGCGACGCGGTGTCACCGCCAGCAAAAGTGCAGGCCAGCCGCATCGTCATTGGCGGGAAGTCGATGGGCGGCCGCATCGCGACACACCTTGCGGCGGCGCCGGATCGGTGGCCGCGCGACGCGCCGCCGCTCGCCGGAGTCGTGGCGCTCGGCTACCCGCTGAAACCTCCCGGTGGGGCACAGAGCAATCGCGTCGCGCACCTGTTCCAGATCGCCGTACCGACCTTGATCGTCCAAGGCACGCGCGACAACTTCGGCGGTCCCGAGGACATCCGGGCAGCGCTCGAAGGACGCCAGCCGCCGATCACGATCCATCCGGTGGAGGACGGCGATCACTCTTTTGCGGTTCGCAAGTCGCGCGGTCGGACACAAGAGCAGGTCGACGCGGACATCTGGGATGCCGTCAATCAGTGGGTACGACAGCTGTGACTTCGCAGAATCTGGAGATTTTGGGGATCTGGAGATTTGGAGTCGATTTGGAGATCTCCGGATCTCGAGATCTCCAGACCTCGAAAAGGGGTCAGACCCCTTTTTTTTTGTTCTGATACACGGAAAAAGGGGTCAGACCCCTTTTCGAGCTCCATCCTCTACGTACGGAGAGTGCAGCTTGACCGGATCGGTCTTCTTCCGCACCCGCAAATTGATCATCTCGACGAACACGGAGAAGCCCATCGCGAAATAGATGTACCCCTTCGGCACGTGCATGCCCAAGCCATCACCGATCAGCGAGACGCCAATCAACAGGAGGAACGAAAGCGCGAGCACCTTCACCGTAGGATGCCGATTCACGAACGCGGAAATGGGCTCGGCGGCAAACATCATGATGCCGACCGACACGATGACGGCCGCAACCATCACGGACAGTTCGTCGGCCATGCCGACGGCGGTGATCACCGAGTCGAGTGAAAAGACGATGTCGAGCAGCATGATCTGGAAGATCACGGACGCGAACGACGGTGCAACGCGCGCGGAGCTGTGACCCTCCTCACCTTCGAGCCGCTCGTGGATCTCGAGGGTCGCTTTGCCAAGCAGGAAGAGCCCACCGCCAATCAGGATCAGATCTCGACCGGACAGCCCGTGGTCGAACACGGCGAACAGGGGCGCTCTCAATCGGATGATCCATGCCAGCGACAGCAACAACAGGATGCGCATGATCATCGCGGCAATGAGCCCGACGCGCCGCGCGCGGAGCTGCGTCGCGGCTGGGAGTTTGCCGGACAGAATCGAAATGAAGATCACGTTGTCCACGCCCAGGACGATTTCAAGAAACGTGAGCGTCACGAACGCGATCAGGCCGTCGGTGGTCAGGAATGCGTCAAACATGTGTGGTGCCTACGGGTGCCTGGGCTGCCTGCGGGCGTGGTTTGTGTGGGCATATCGCTGTGTTAACGCACGAATCCGGCAAGCGAAGCCGCTCGACGGGCTCGCCACCCACGATATGGCGGTCGATGATTTCGGCCACGTCCGCTTCTGTCACGCCGCCGTACCAAACCGTGTCCGGATACACGACCACCGTTGGGCCATGCTCGCACTGATCGAGGCACCCGGCCTTGTTGGCGCGAACACGGCGGTTCAAGCCGCGGTCGGCCAGCGCTTTCTTGAACGCTTGCTGCAGCCAATCGTCCGCGTTCGGATTACACGACCCGCGCGGATGTCCGGGCTCGCGCTGATTGCAGCAGATGAAGATGTGTCGTTCGAACGGCGCCATTAAGGTTCCTAGGTTTCAGGGTCCGGGCCTTCGAGGTTCGGGCGTTCCAAGGTTCAAGGGTTCCATGGTTCCGAGGTCCCGGGTCCGGGTGCGGCCTTCGGGCTTCCGGGCTCCATGGTTCAAAGGTTCCCCGCTCTTCGAACCTCGAACGTTGAAACCTCGAAACTGGGAACTTCGAACTTTGGAACCGAGGAACTTCGGAACTTCTGAACGTCGCACCCTCGGAACTTCTAAATTTCAAGTTCGGGCCGATCTTTGAGGCCGCCCCAAGTCTCGGGGTCCTGCCAGAGCAACGTCCAGAAGTAACGCGCGACGTCCGCCTTGGGATATTGCGATGCCAGCGATTTGGCCGCTTCGTCCAACTTCTCCGGACTCGGCGCGGGCGGCGACTCCTCCGTGATCAACCCCTGTTCGTGGCCGATGCCGACCGCGTCGAGAAAGGCGCCCATCATCGGGCGTTGCTGGTCGAGGTGATACGCAATCAGGAGGCGGGCGGCCAGGAGGTCCGAAACCTGCGCCATGTTTGCGAGCTGCCGCGCCTTTTTGTCGACCGGCATGGTCAACACGCTTTTCGGCCGGAACTTGATCTGCCGCGATATCAGCGCAACCGCTTCGGCCTGTTCCAGTTGCGCTTGTTCGTCCTTCCAGAAGGCGGTGGCGGCGGCCAAGCGCGCCTCGCCAGGAAGGCTGCGCCACAGCCGTACTGGGCGCACATCGTCGAGAGCCATAGAAGGGACAGTGTAGCAGTGAAGCTTGGCCTCAACCGAGGCGAGGCCCGAGAGGCTGCGCTTCGCGCGAGGACGTTCGTTTACCGCGCTGTGCGGGGTGAGGCATCTTCTCACCAGCCAAGGGCCCTGCAGAGAATCTGCACGCGTTGTCCATGCATAGAACGCATGCGTATGAAAATCGCGCCACAAATTTGGATGCATGCGAAAGTCAGATGAAAAAAATTCTAACGTTCTATTTTTCTTCTTGATGGCGGATCGCCGATAACGGCGCATGCACCACCTTGACGATGGCTGTGGCGACCGCGATGCGTGCGGCGTCGGGTTCATTGTCGATCGGCACCGGCGTCCCACGCGTGAATGGCTCGATCGCGGGCTCGAGGCACTCGCGCGGCTCGCTCATCGCGGCGCCACCGGTGACGGCGCGGGCTCGGCCGACGGAGCGGGCGTCCTCACCGCGATTCCTTGGAGCATCTACGAACCGGAGTTGCCTGCGCCGCTCCGAAACCCGGCGGCGCCGCGCGCCGCCGGCGTGTGTTTCCTGCCACCGGACGGCGGGGCTGAAGCTCGTCGGCTTATTGCTGAGGCACTCGCACGCAACGGTTGGTACGCTGCAGCGTGGCGCCCTGTGCCTGTCGATACATCCTGTCTTGGCGCGGCCGAGCGCGAGAGTTGTCCGGCGGTCTTTCAAGTCTTCGTCAAGCGCGAGAGCCGGGCGACACGCGGCCGCCGCTCGCTTCAGGCCTCCCTCTATCGCGGCCGTCGCACTGCCGAAGCCGCGCTCGCCGCAGCCGGCCTCGAGGGCACAGCCATCGTGTCCCTATCGCTCGACACGATGGTTTACAAAGCGCTCGTCGCGCCGTCGGATCTCTCGTGGTTTTACGCCGACCTGGCGCATCCCGCGTACGAGACGCCTTTTGCGCTCTTTCATCAGCGCTTCAGCACGAACACGCTGCCGGCGTGGCCCATGGCGCAACCGTTCCACGTCATGGCGCACAACGGCGAGATCAACACGATTCTGGGCAATCGACTGCGCGCGCTGCGGCGTCACGTGGAAGATGTACGTAGGCGCGCACCTTTAGGTGCGCCTGCGCCTGGCGGGCGTGAAGCGTCAGGTTCGGTTAGCGATTCGCTCGCTCCTGCGGTGCCGTTAACGGGAAGCGACTCGCGCAGCCTCGACGGCGCCATCGACCAGCTGCGCGCGGCCGGCTTCAGCCTGCCGCATGCCTTTGCACGGCTCCTCCCGCGTGCTTGGGAGCACGACGAGCGGATTTCCGAGCGGGAACGCGCGTTCGAACGCTACCAGTCGGCTGTTTCCGATTCGTGGGAAGGACCGGCCGCTATCGCGTTTGCCGACGGACGGCACGTGGGCATGACGCTGGATCGCAACGGCTTCCGTCCGGCACGTGTCATGACGTCGAAGAGCGGCGTGGTGTGCGCCGGCTCCGAGGCCGGCATCTTCGATATTCCCGACGCGGACCTCGAACGTGTGACGCGTCTCGGCCCCGGCGAGATGATCGCGGTCGATCTACGGCGTGGGCTGCTGATTGACGATGGCGCCTGCCGCCGCGCGCTTGCGGCATCACGGCCCTACCAGCACTGGACATCGGTGGCGATCGCTGAACTTCGATCGGCAAATCACCAAAAGGCCGATTCTCGACATGACGAGACCTCCGAATCTGCGCCAAGTCTCCATCTCGACGAGTCTCCAAATTCACTGTCACTCCGACAGTACCAGCGAGTTTTTGGCTACACCTCCGAAGAGCTGGAATTGATCCTCCGTCCCATGGCAGAGGACGGCAAAGAAGCCATCGGCTCGATGGGCGACGATACTCCTCTCGCCGCCTTCACGCCCCGCCGTCGCCTCCTGCCGGATTATTTTCGACAGCGATTTGCGCAGGTCACCAACCCGCCAATCGATCCGTTGCGCGAACAATTCGTGCTGTCGCTCGAAACCACGATCGGCCGGCGCGGGAGGTATCTTCAGGAAGACGCCCTCGACGCGCGCGTCGTCGCGCTCCGCTCACCCGTTCTCACCACCGCCGACCTCGCGGCGCTGCGCGGTCTGCCGGACCGGCCGGTCGCTCAACTCGCGATGGTGTTCGATCCCGCGGCTGGCGTCGCCGGGTTCAGGCGGGCGCTCGTCGCGCTCTCTATTGACGCGTGCGCCGCCGTCCGCAGCGGCTCGGTGATCCTGATTCTGTCGGATCGCGACTGCGATCGTGCGCACGCCCCGCTGCCCGCGCTTCTGACAACGGCTGCCGTGTACGACGCGCTTGGGCGCGAAGGGCTGGGGACACGCGCTGGCATCGTCGTGGATACGGGCGAAGCCCGCGACTCGCATCAAGTCGCGACTCTTCTCGCATTCGGCGCCGGAGCGGTATGCCCTTGGCTCGCGTTTGAAACTGCGCAGTCAGTGGTCGGGTCCGGGCCGGTCAACCAATACCACTCGGCGCTCGAGCAAGGGCTGCTGAAGATCATGTCCAAGATGGGCGTGTGCACCGCGGCGGCATACACCGGCAGCCAGCTTTTCGAGATCGTCGGTCTCGATCGCGCGCTGGTGGACTCCTATTTCGCGCATACCCCGTGCGTCGCTGGCAGTGTGACGCTCCAACAGCTCGCCGAAGAAAGCTGCAAATGGTACGCGCAAGTGATGACGGCCTCCGGCGAGCTGCTCGCGAATCCGGGCTTCCACAGCTTCCGGCGAGACGGTGATCACCACATCTTCAATCCGGCCATGGTCCGCGCATTTCATCGCGTCGCCGGAAAGGACGCCCCCGAGGCATACCGCCACTTCCGCGATCTGGTGCACGCGCGGCCGGCGACCACACTGCGCGACCTTGTCGCATTCAAAGCCCAGACGCCGATCTCGATCGACGAAGTCGAGGGCGTGGACGCCATCTGCCGGCGGTTTTTCGCGTCGGCCATGTCGGTGGGCGCGCTCGGCCCGGAGGCACATCGCACGCTTGCGATTGCCATGAACCGGCTCGGTGGACGCAGCAACAGCGGCGAGGGCGGTGAGGACCCGGATCGGTTCGTACGAACGGGCACCGACTGGGCCAACAGCACGACCAAGCAGGTCGCCTCGGCGCGCTTCGGCGTGACACCCGCGTACCTGGCATCGGCGCGCGAGCTGCAGATCAAGATGGCGCAGGGCTCCAAGCCCGGCGAAGGCGGTCAGCTGCCGGCGGAAAAAGTGGTCGGCCACATCGCGCGCCTGCGCTACGCAACGCCGAATACGGCGCTGATCTCGCCGCCGCCGCATCACGACATCTACAGCATCGAAGATCTCGCGCAGTTGATTTACGACCTGCGTTCGTTCCATCCTGCGGCGCGGATCAACGTCAAGCTCGTCTCCACACTCGGCATCGGCGTGATCGCCGCGGGCGTGGTCAAGGCGGGCGCCGATGCCATCCAAATCAGCGGCCACGCTGGCGGCACCGGCGCGTCGCCGCGGGGATCGATCAAACACGCGGGGCTGCCGTGGGAAGTCGGGTTGCTCGAAACCCACCGGCTTCTCTCCGAACGCGGCACCCGGCATCGTGTGGTGCTGCAAACCGACGGGGGGCTGGTCACCGGTCACGACGTCGCGATGGCGGCCGCGTTTGGCGCCGATGAATTCGGCTTCGGCACCGCGGCCGTCGTGGCGCTCGGGTGCGTGATGGCGCGTCAATGCCATCTCAATACCTGCCCGGTAGGCATCGCCACTCAGAAGCCGGAGCTGCGAGCCAAGTTCGACGGTTCCGTCGAGCAGGTGATCACCTATCTGCGCATGGTAGCGACAGAGGTCCGGACGACGCTTGCAGCGCTTGGACTTCGCTCGGTACGAGAACTTGTCGGCCGAATCGACCTGATCGAACTGCGCAAGGACATCAATCACGCTCGACTCGACCTTCGCGCCGCGCTCACTCCGATCGCGCGTGGCGCCCGCCAGGATGCGCACGTCGATCGCCACCACGGGCCGGCGGGCGCGCTTTCGCTCAACGGCCGTCTGCTCGCGCGCGCGGGCACGCTCCTTGGCCGCCAGCCGATCAAGCTCACAGCAACGGTTCACAACACGGATAGGACAGTAGGTGCGACGCTCGCCGGACACATCACGCGACGTTTCGGCGCACGCGGCATTCCCGACACGCCGGTCGATCTCGAGCTGTCAGGCTTCGCTGGTCAGTCGCTCGGCGCGTTTGGCGTGCCGGGCCTCAATATCACGCTCACCGGCATGGCCAACGATGGCGTCGGCAAGGGACTGCACGGAGGCGTGATCGCGATCGTTCCACCCAAGGGCACACCGCAGCGTCCGGCGACCGCGCTGATCGGGAACGCGGCGCTCTACGGCGCCACTGGTGGACGCCTCTTCGTCGCCGGCCGCGCAGGCGAACGCTTTGCAGTCCGCAACAGCGGCGCCGTGGCTGTCGTGGAGGGCGTGGGATATCACGGCTGCGAATACATGACGGGCGGCACCGTCGTGATTCTGGGTGATGTCGGTCCAAACTTCGCGGCCGGCGTGACCGGCGGTGTCGCGTACATCTTCGGTCACCCGTCGTTTGGGTCTTTGACCGAAGGTGATTGCGCGGAGCTGCATGCATTGGTCACCGAACATTACGAGCGGACAGGCAGCGTACGCGCGTTTACAATGCTTGCGCAGTGGTCCGTTGCGGTGCGTGCGTTCACCAAACTGAGCGCGCAACCCCCTCGGCGAACCGAAGTGAAAGTTTATGAACAGACGGACGTTTCTAATCGCGGTGCTAACGTTGTCGCTGGCGCCGATCATCGCGCTCGCGCTGCAACCGCCGCAGAACGCCCCGGCGCCTGAGGGGCTCAATGCCGGCGACGTCGCCTGGATGCTCACGGCGAGCAGCATGGTGCTGTTCATGACACCGGGCCTGGCGTTTTTCTATGGCGGCATGGTGTCGGCGAAGAACGTGATCTCGACGATGCTCCAGTGCTTTATTGCACTGGGCGTCATCAGCATCATCTGGATCGTCGTCGGATTCAGCCTCGCGTTCGGCGACAGCGTCGGCGGCGTGGTCGGAAACCCGCTGACGTTTCTCTTTTTCCGCGGGGTGAGCGAAGCTCCCGATCCGCGGCTGTCGCCGACAATTCCCCTTCTGCTCTTTGCGCTCTTTCAGTTGAAGTTCGCGATCATCACGCCGGCGCTCATCAGCGGTGCGTTCGCGGAGCGGATTCGGTTCAGCAGCTATCTCGTGTTCATCAGCTTGTTCAGTCTGTTCGTCTACGCGCCGCTTGCGCATTGGACGTGGCACCCCGATGGCTTCCTGCGTCAGTGGGGCGTGCTCGATTTCGCCGGCGGCACCGTGGTGCACATGTCGGCCGGATTTGCCGCGCTCGCGGGTGCGAGCGTGCTTGGACGGCGGCACAGCCATCTGGCTGGGCACCCTGACGTGCCGGCGCATGTGCCGTTTGTCATCCTCGGCACCGGCATGCTCTGGTTTGGCTGGTTTGGCTTCAACGCAGGCTCCGCGCTGGCGGCAAATGCGGCCGGCGTGCAGGCGTTTGCAACCACCAATACCGCTTCGGCGGCAGCGATGATGGCGTGGGTATTTTTCGAGTGGCTGCGCGGCGTGAAACCGTCAGCCATGGGCGCGTGCATCGGGGCGGTGGTCGGTCTCGTGGCGATCACGCCCGCAGCGGGTTACGTGTCGGTCGCTGCCAGCATCGTGATCGGCATCGTGGCAAGCGGCGCAAGCAGCGTCGCCGTGCACTGGAAATCCCGATCCACGATCGACGACACGCTCGATGTGTTCCCCTGCCACGGCGTGGGCGGCATCGTCGGCATGATGCTGACAGCGGTGTTCGCCAAAGACGGCGGTGTGATTACCGGCTCGTCAGCGCTGTTCGTCAAGCACCTTGCGAGCATGGTGCTGGTGGGCGGCTTTACCTTTGCCGGTTCGTGGCTGCTCTATCGCTTGACGGATCTGCTGACGCTGCTACGCGTCGAAGAGCATCACGAGCAACTCGGGCTCGATCTCTCGCAGCACGGCGAGACGCTCGACTTGATCGTGTCGCAGATCAAGAAGCTGACGCCGACCCAGCTAAGCGGGCATCGCGACGCGCTTGAGGAAGTCGAAATCTTCGAGCATCATCCCAGCCCCGCGAACGACTGAGGTGAGCGGATCGTCGGCGACCATGATTGGGACGCCGGTCAACGCACTCGAACGGACTGCACGGACGAGCTAATCGCGAGGTTTTGCGCGAGGCGAGCGAGTGGTCATGTGCAGAGCTGACGCACGCGGCACGAAGTTGTAATAGCTGAGATGCGGATTACAGGCGCGAATCGATGGTCAGCTTGCGGCAGGTTCACGGACAATCTTGTGTCTCGGCCCGCTCGGCGTAATTCACCTGCCCCTCACGCCGCGTCACGCGCGCCACATCAACCGGCTGAGTGAGAGCCAGGGTCGTGCCACAGTGTGCACCCGGCGCGACAAGCCGGACCTGCACGGTCAAACCGGTGTCACTATCAAGGACCCCGTCGAGAAGGATGCTGTAGCCACCCGTCGGCTTTTCGCCGAGCGCTGCCACGATCACCATTTCGCGCTGAAAATCGACGGACGGCGACGCCGGCACCGGGCTGTGACCCTGCCAAATCTCCGCCCACGTCTGCTGCCAGGTTGTACTGTCGCGCACAACTGCACGTAACGGCGTGCGCAGGCCACTGTAGTAGGTCAGGGAAAGCGGCTCCGGGCTGAGTCGTACGAACGAGAGCGGGTCGTTCCGGCTGTCGGGCGCGGAAGGCGAGGCTGTGCACGCCGCGGCTAGGAAGGAGCTAAGAACCAAGAACGAGGAACTACGAACAAAGGAGAACAAACGGCACCCCTTGTTTCGCGTTCCGTTCGAAGCGCTTTCGTGAGAAGCCTTGTTCGCCAATTCGGTTCTCGCTGTTCGATGCTCGGCACGCTGCCTTCCGCGTGCTCTGTTCTTTTGTTCTTTGTTCTTAGTTCGCAACGCCCACGACGTTTCGCTCACTCTAAGACACTTTGTCGTCATCGAACGACCAGTGGCAGTCGCGCATTTCCATGACCTGGCTCAATTGCGACGGCTCTGCACACATTGTCGCCGTCGATCGGCAATTTCGTTGCGACGAGTCCGGATTCGTACCTACAGTATGCAATCGCAGCTCCCCCGGGGGACCGATATTCTTTGTATGCATTCGTCTGCGCACAAACGGTCCTTTAGCTGTGTTCAAGTAGCCGGCGCTTGTTTCGCGTCACTCCTTTTTGCAGACGCTACAGCGGCGCAGTCTGTCACGCCGGCCTCACCCGAGCCGTCCGCTTCGCTGTTGCAGGACGTTCAACCGCGTATCGTCGCGGGTACCGGGGAAGGTGGAGGGATTGCGCGCGTGCTCACCACGGAAGGTGCCCGAGGTTGCGGTCGTTCCGTGGAGCGCAGAACAGAAACGCGAGTTCCTGACAGTGGCAGTTCACAAACCAGCATCAGTACTCCCAGCAGTACTATCCGAGTTGCGAGTTCCTGGTCGTGGAACGCGCCGGCGCGCAGGGCGTGGAGCGCCTCGGACGGCTATACATCGATCGCTGGCCGGATCAAATTCGCCTGGTGGACATCGCGCTCCTCCCCCCGTTTCGCGGCGCGGGCGTCGGCGGCGCGCTGCTGCGGTCGATCATGCGCGAGGGAGAGACGTGCGGACTGCCGGTCACAATTCATGTGGAAGCGACGAACCGAGCGCTCGGACTCTACCGGCGGCTCGGCTGTCGTCATGTGGATTCGAACGGCATCTATTACTTGATGCGGTGGAGGCTCGGTAGTCGGGCGCGGAATTCCCGTGAATTCGGTCGAATTCCGCGCGGCTCTCAATGATCGGCTTCAGCACGTTGTGATCGCGGGCCTGAAGGCCCGCGCTACGTACGTCACGGATCGGTGTGCGAAGCGTCACTCAACCTGGGCATGCACGCTGGAAATCAGCTTTGCTCAACAGCTCTGCAATTCGCACCACTTGACCGCTGGACGTCGCATTGCCTGAAGG
>JBKPDL010000077.1:0-7310 GCA_046727855.1 Acidobacteriota bacterium | reverse complement strand
AACTGCGGATCGAGCGTGCCGCCGTACTCCCGCTCTGCCGTGCACTCTGGCGTTTCCGCCGTCAGTGTGCCGTTATACGTGCCCGCGTCGAGCGTGCCAACGAGCTCACCTGTCACCTGGCCTCTGCCGCCGCCTGGCGTGACATAGAAGCCCATTACCGTAAACACCGGGTCGGCCTGCTTTTCGAAGAAGGGGAGGCTCTCGAAGAACGACGCGACCGCGCTGCGTTGCTGGAGCACCACTGTGAGTTGGCTGGGCACTGTTGGCGGCACCGGGCCAAACGCGACGTACGTGCGCGACAACGCCACCGCGACGCTCGTGGTCGTCGACGTCGACGTTGGCGGCGCGGTCGTGGTTCCCGGACCCGGAGGAACCGTCGTGGTCGTCGGCGGGCTTGGCGTTTCGACGGTCACGGTGCTGGGCCCCGTGGGACTCTTTGTATCGCAGGCCATCAGCAACGCCACGAGCACCAGACCAACGAACACGGCCGCTCGCATATAGGTCTCGCGCACTCGAGTTGTCCTCAAAACGTGAAATCGAGCCCCACGACGGGCGTGAACTTGTCATGCAGGCCGTTGTCTCTGACCGAGATGATCGCGTTGAGATTCAGCAGAAGCTTTCCTTTGAGGTTCCATTTCAAGCCAGGCACGACGGCCTGCTTCAAAATTCCCTCCGGCAACCCAAGCGCATAGGTTAGCGAGGTGACGCCAGAGCGCAAGACAGCCGGATCGGTCAGCGTATTCGATCCGATCTTGCCGCCGCCGTTGATCTGGCGGCTGAGAAAATCCGCGATGAGCGTGAGCTTGGGCGCTGCCTCGACCTCGATACCCGCAGCCCACTGAAATGAATGCCGCGCCGTGACGGTGGGGTCGAATTCCGACACGACGTCGATGCCTTTGCTCCACCATTCGTAGCCGACTTGCGCATGCGGACGGAACTTGCCCTTGCCCGCTGAGAACACCAGCGAACCTAGGGTCCTGTAAATGCCCAAGCCGCGAAGGTTCTCGACGCTCCCGGTCGGTAGGCGTTGCGTGATGAGCACTGCAAGCCCGCCCGGATCGGGTGTCACCGGCGCATCGGGCGGCGGTTCGCCACCGAACTGCAAGAGGCGGAACTTGCCGAACACGGCAACGTCACCGATACCAGTGGATTGCCCTATGCCAGTGGCCCTCGCCAGGATGGTCCCGTTTACGTTCTCCACCCACGAGATAGCGTCGATCTTGATTTGCACGATCGGCACGGCGACGCCGACGTCAGCCTTGTCGGTTACGCCCATAACGCCCTGGATCGCGGTGGTGTAGGCCGTCATCACAAGACTCATGATGCCCTTCTGCTGGAGCTCGGGAGACGGAGAGGTCGAACTGACCAACTGCATGCGGTCCAGATCGTGTTTGTAGAGTTTGTCGAATGTCGCCGTCGTCAGGCTGGCGGCAAAGCTCATTTGGCCGGCCCCGGCCGTAATCACGCGCTCCGCGAACGATGGTCCGAAGGTGCTGGCTTTCCGGACTTCCAGGCCGGTGGTTTTGTCCAGCTTGAAGGCGAAGCCACCTGCGGACGTTCCGAGCGGGGTTGACGCCACTTCGACCGCGGTGTTCATTTTGAGAATCTCGCCGACTTCGGGCACGAACATGATCTGTGTCAGCTGGCTCAGCGTATCGGCGAGTGAAACCTCGCTCGTGATCGTGTCTACCTGAGCGGCGGCTGGAACAGCGCCTAAAAGTACGAGCAGCAGGCTGAGTCGAATAGGCCGGCTCCGGGGTGTAAGGCAACTCTGCACATCTGGCTCAAAGCTCCTCCGAGTCTCTGTACGCACAAGTCCCCCTGAACCGCAGAAGTGGCTTCAATTTTTGCGGACGAGATATCGCATTGTTCCTAAGAGTTAGTCAAGGCGAAGTTCACCCGCAATGGCGCTCATTTCACACTATTTATCGTTATCGGCTCTGTTTCGAATCGGTAGAGAGCAAAGCGCTGGTCGCGCTCACGGAATTGATGCACCAGCACAGCCGGCTTGCTCTCGAGCGCGCGCCGGCAGAGTTCATGCTGAGCTGGATCATGCACGTTGCACCAGAAGTTCCAGTGGAAGTAAACCCCGCCCGCGTAGCGTGTGCCCAGGTAATCCACGTAGGTGGGGTTATTGAGAATCATCGAGACCTGGCCGGCGCTTACGCCCCAGACATGGAACATGTTGGGGTTATGGGTCAGCACGTAAGAGTTCCCGCGCAGCTCGGGCACCACGCGTTCAGCAAATCGAACATCGGCGCGCGCGGCCCACGCCTCTTCGGTTGTGGCGCGAACGACCGGCATGTACCAGAGGAACTGAAACAGCAACCCGGCGTTGACTATGAACAACGCAGGCACTCGGGGCCGGAGCGTCTCCAGCCACCTCGTGACCTGCGCCGCTCCCAGTCCGCCGAGGATCGCAATCGGTGGAAATGTCATAAGTGAATACCGCACGTCGGCGCCGTAGTTGTAGCTCCCCGCGTAGAACAGCAGGTCGATCCCGAAGAACAGCGCGAAATACATCAGCACGACTGACCGTCCTCGTCCGACGTGGCGCGCAGCGAGCCCTGCGAACGCAAACAGCGTCAAGACGACGGGGAAACGCTCGTCAGCGATGTAGAAGCGGCCGTTGACCGCGAAATTGTCGGCGACGTAGCGAAGGGACAGCCGCGCGTCCGAGGTTCCCCATCCCTCGTTGCGCACCGCGAACAAATGGGCGGCATGCACAGTCATGAGCACCACAAACAACAAACCAACCCACCAGACTCGGGGCAGCCGCAGCTCATCGCGCCCGCTCTGCCACAGGAGCAGGCCAACGACGGGAACGATCAAGATCGACTCCGGACGAAACTGCACGGCATACGCCGTGGCCGCCGCCGCGAAGGCGAGCGCGATCGTGGTCCTCGCGACGGTAAAGTAAGCCGCCGCCGCGAGCGCACCGGCGCAGGCCAACGACGCCGATGGCTCGGCCGCCGCGGTAGCCGACCAGAGAATCTGTTGCGGCATGAGCGCTACCATCAAGCCGGAGAACAACGCCGCCAACCGATCGGCAAATAAAAACAGCGCAGCAAGGTAGACGACAATCACCGTCAATCCCATTACGGCCGCGTTGACGAAAAAAGCCCAGCGTGCGTCGACTCCGGCAATCCGGTAGACGAGACTCAGGAGATGAGGGTAGGCGTAGGGCTGCTTGTTGTATTCGCCTGATAGACACTGCAATCGGCCGTACTCCACCATGCCGTCGTTGCACATTTGCGCTTTGCGAAGGTCCGCCAGGTTCTGCCCGATGCTCTGGTAAATCTGCTCGTCGTAGTAGATGCGGTTGGTTCTCGGCGCAACGAATACAGTGAGGCAGACGGCGAACAGCGCAACTGCAGCGAGGTTCACCACATCTCGCCGGTGCAGTTCGCGCCAGATGCTTCGCGCCAGAGCGGCGCCGAGCGCGAGCAGCAGCGCCACGCAGAGTTCCAGCGACCAGAACTGCGCGCTCTTCAGCTGTTCGCGCAGCAAGGGTATCGGAGTGGCTGCAAGCCACAAGAACAGCGCCGCAATCACGACGATCCACGCCAGCGCAAGGGTGTATCGCCTGCGTATTGCCTCGATCAACGCGTTACGCATGTGTGTCAGAGCGCTGAACGAGAAATGGTCCGATCGCGAGCGCGTCCGCTCGAGAACGCTGGAACACGTCGATCGCCTGTTCCGGCGAACACACCAGCGGTTCACCGTGAATGTTGAAGCTCGTATTCAGCACCGCACCAACCCCCCACTTGCGCTGGCCTTCGCGCAGTAATTCGGCGAACTCGCCGGGATCGTCGTCGGCCACGAATTGCGGCCGGCATGTGCCGTCGATGCTCATGACCCCGGCGAGCCGCTCCCGGTGTTCGACTGCGACCTGCGAGGCGATGGTCATGAAGCGATTCCGGCTGCCGTTCCAGTCCGCGAGCAAGCGAGCGCCTTCGCTCTCCAGCATGCTCGGACAGAACGGCTGATACCACACCCGCCGTTTCAACACGAGGTTCAACCGATCGCGCAGCGCAGGCCGATCGGGACGTGCGAGCACGCTGCGATTGCCGAGTGCGCGTGGACCGTACTCCATTCGTCCTTGAAACCACATCACGATGCAATCGCGCTCGAGGAGTTCCGCGACGGCGTGAGCCACGTGCGGCCAACAGCGGGCGACCAGGCCTGCGGTCTGAAGAGCGCGTTCGATATCGTCACGGCTGTAGCCGTGCCCAAGATCGAGGCTCGTGAGAGTCAAATCGATCTTTTCGCGTTTGCGTGCGGCACCAACCACAGCGGCGCCCACCGCGAGGCCGCCGTCTCCCATATGCGGAAACACGTACACGTCCTCGACTTCAGGCAGTTGCCGGATGCGGCGCGTGGCCTTGACATTGGAAACAACGCCGCCGGCAAGCGCGATGCGCCGCAATCCAGTGAGGCGAACCGCGTCGCGCGCGAGTCCGACACATGTCTGTTCGACCACGCGCTGTGCCATGTACGCAAACTGCTCGTTCGCATAACGCCAGTGAATCCGCGCGAGCATGGGCCGGAGGCTGTGTCCGGGGCTAACCGTCTCAATCCGCCCCGACCGCACGCGAATGCATTTGAATAATGGATTCTCCTCGTCGTCTACGGGCGATGCGTAATCAGCGAGCGCCATGACTTTGCCTTCGTCCTCGAGCTCGCGCATGTTGAGGAGATTCGTGACGTGCTCGAAGAACACGCCCAGCGAGTACCGCGCCGGCGACGAGGCCACACGCTGCAACGCACCGCCGCTGAAAGTCGAGATCGTCGCCGAATGCCCATCGCCGAGTCCATCGATCGTGATCACCGCACATGGCGCGAAGCCGGATGCCCACGCGGCCGCAGCGGCGTGCGCTTCGTGATGGTCGACGATGACGAGTTCGGCGTCCGCAAGGCCGTGTTGGCGAAGCGTCCGGCCGAGTGCGACGCGACTGAGCATCGTCGAAACGGGGCCAGGCGGCCACTCGGTCATGCGGTATTTCATGCCGCGGGTCAGTCGTGCAAGGACCCCCGGCCACGCCTTGCGGCGACGCACGGCGTAGTACCGTTCCTTGCTGCCGGGCCACCACCGTCCGAGCGTCTTCGCAGGATCGGACGTGGAGGCGGCGACCAGATCGATGTCACCGGGCCGCAGGCTCGCCGACGCGAGACAGGCTTCGATCGATTGCGTGGGAAAGCGGATCTCGAGCTTGCGCCGTGTGAGGCGTTCTTCGTTCACCGCGAAACGAAGCCGTCCGTCCTGCAGCAGCGCGGCGCCGGCATCGTGTCCGTCCCAGATGCCCAGTACGTTCACGCGGCCCAGAGTCTATCGGTGTTGCGAGGCGATTAAAAGAACAGGTACTTGACCAGCGACCAGCCGTAGCGCGGCGCGCTGCGCCACACCCGGATGTGCGACGTGCCATGCGTGCGCGGGTGCTCGTGGCTCGGCACTTCCGCCATGCGGAATCCGCGCCGCAGCGTCTTGATGATCATCTCCTGTTCGATTGTGGTGGTGTCCTCTTTGAGATCGAGCTGACGCAGTACCTCGGTGCGGATGGCGCGGAAGCCGTTCTGACTTTCGCTGAGGCGGCAGTTGAATCGCCAGTTGATGCAGGCGGTAATAAAGGAGCTTCCCGCAAGGCGCAAAAACTCGTCAAAGCCGCCGTGAAGCTCGCTCGACCCGCCCCTGAGACGGGAAGCCGACACGTGATCGGCGCGATCGCTCAAGATCGGTTCGACCAGGAGCGGAATATCCTCCGGGTCGTGTGAGCCATCAGCATCGAGGAAGACCGTGATTGGCGTCCGGATACGAGCGATCGCGCGGCGTAGCGCCTCGCCTTTGCCGCGGCCGCCGTCCGAGAGCACGGTCGCGCCGTTTTGCGCGGCGACTTCCGCAGTGCCGTCGGTGGAGCGGCCTACAACCGCAATCACTTCGCCCGCAAACGCGCGCGTGCGCTTCACGATGCCGCCGATGCTCGGACCTTCCTGCTTGGCCGCGATCACCGCGGATACCTCTGTGGCAACGTGCTGCGCGACGGCGCGGTCGAGGTGCGCCTGGATGACCGCGTCGCTGTAACACGTGACGTTCATCGCACGAGCTCTGAATTTGGAGAAGCAGGTTGCGCCGAATGCGAAGCGCTCGCACGTGGAGCGTGGAAGCGTGCCGCCAGAACGTTACCGAGGATGCTCTGGTACGCTTCACAGGCCGTCCAGCACTGAGGGCATTGGCCTTCCCAGATCTCCTTTTGCAGCTGCGCGGTCTCGCGGGCATTCCAGATCGGGTCGAGGCGCATACCCGTGTCGCGCAGCCGTCCAATTGGTCGCGAATAGGTGATACACGGATAAACGACACCCCATGGATCGACGAAGCAGCTCGCGCGCAGTGAATGGCACGGCATCGGAGTTTGCCGCGTCTCCAGAAACCGATCCAGATACTTGAGATACGTGTTCTCGAGCAGCTGCTGCGGCGAGCGGGCGTGGCCGCGTCGTGCCTGATAACCGCGCAGCTCTGTGCGCGCCGTGGCCTGATCGGGCACGAAAGTCGCGCGCCCGTCGTTGCCGTAGTAGTGGTCCGACACCTGCGCGATGTTCAGGTGCACATCCTGAATCGACAGGCCCGGGCATTCGCGCGCGCACGCGTCGAAGGTCTGACCAAACTGCCCGGCGTTGTAAGAAGAAAGCGTCACGCCAAAGACCACTTGAACGCCGGGAATGCGCCGCAGTGCCTTGAACGTTTCAATCTGCCGTTTGAAGCCGCCTTTGATCCCCCGAACTTCGTCGTTGAGGCGCTCGTCGCCGTCGAGGCTGACAGTCACGATGGTTCCGGCCGTTCGGCGCCGCGCGAGACGTTCCACGCTCTTGACGATGCGATCGGTGAGAAAGCCGTTGGTCGGAAAGTGGAGAATGGCGAGCCGATTCCAGCCGCCGACGATCGCGTCGAAGATCTCGTCGATATCGGGGCGCAGAAAAATCTCGCCGCCCGTCAGATCCGCCCACCTGATGTGCGGATTCTCACGCACGAATGCGAGCACTTCGTCGGTCGTGAGCTCGTCGGTCGGCTTACGCTGCCAGATGTTGCAGGTCTTACATCGATACTGGCACCAGTAGGTGAGACAGAAGTTCAATTTCAGCGGCTCAGCCGGCCGCACCGCAGTGGCTTTGATGAGCGCCAGACCCAGGTGCGCCGACCGCCGCAGGTTATCGATCAAACATGCCCCTGTTTATTTTTGCGCGCGCTTCACCGAATTGATGACCCACTGGCCGTCGGCCCCGCGCTTCTGCAAATCTATCGTCTCGACGAATGTGAT
>JBKPDL010000076.1:0-17858 GCA_046727855.1 Acidobacteriota bacterium | reverse complement strand
CCATGATCCAACCTGCAGCGGATCGAAGCCGCAGATGCACGCAGATAAAGCGGATGGCAGATATACGCAGATAACGCGCGGACGCAGATGACGCCGATGAACACAGATGAGACGCCGATAGCGTTTTGGATCTTGCAAAAGGTGCCAGGCTTCGCACGACGGCGAGGCGCAGTCACCGGCTTGCTGCCCGTCACGATCCAAACCTGCAGCGGATCGAAGCAGCAGATGCACGCAGATGAAGTGGATCGCAGATAAACGCAGATAACGCGGGGAACGCAGATGACGCCGATGGACACAGATGAGACGCCGATAGCGTTTTTGGATCTTGCAGCGGCGACAAGGTTCGTACAACACCGGGGCGCAGTCACTGGCTTGCTGCCTGCCATGATCCAACCTGCAGCGGATCGAAGCCGCAGATGCACGCAGATAAAGCGGATCGCAGATAAACGCAGATAACGCGGGGAACGCAGATGACGCCGATGCGCACAGATAAGACGCTGATATGTTTTTGCATCTTGCAAGGCGCCAAGCTTCACATAACGCCAAGGCGCGGTCACTTGCCTTGCTGCCCGCCACGATCCAAACCTGCAGCTGCGTTCTTATCTTGCGTTTATCTGCGTCCTATCTCGACTTATCTGCGTTTTTATCTGCGTTTTTATCTGCGTTTTTATCTGTGTTTTTATCTGCGTCTTATCTGCGTTTCATCTGCGTCCATCTGCGTCCATCTGCGTCCTCTTATCTGCGTTGATCGGTGACTGAATGACGCACGAGGAAAGGATCACGAACATGCGCACCGTGATGTCTGTCGTTCTGCTGGCCGTCGTGCTCGGTTTAGTGCATGCGCGGACCTACGGCCAGGGCGCCACGCAAAAACCGGAGTTCGTGCGCGCACCCGATGCGCTCGAGCGCGTGACATGGCGAACACGCACACTCGTGGGCGACGAGCGCCTCACGAACTGGAAGCTCGCGATCTCTACGGCCGGTTTTCGCGGTCTTACTTTTCTGGACGGCGTGGTACGGGCTGATGCCGCGGTGGTTGATTTCGTCGAAGGATCGAGCACGCAGAACGTCAGCGCCGTAGTAGCGAAGCCGCTGGATTGGAACCTCACGCGCGAGGAGGTTGCGGACATCCGCGCGCGCATGGGCACCGTGAAGATGATCGCGTATCGCGTGGACAACTTCCCGCGCGATGCGGCGGGGCAGCGCAAGCTGTTCGAGTTCGCGAAGGCGATGGGGGTCGACACGCTCGTGACCAACGCCAAGCTCGAGCTAACGGGGCCAGCGGCGCTTGCCGACGAATTCGGCATCAACCTCGCCTGCCTTCTCGTCCCACCGCAGACCCCCGGCGAATTGACGGGGCGATTGCAGACACTGACAAGGCGTGTGGGTGTTGGCGCTTCAGCTGCGGACGCGCTCGCCGTGGGAAACAGGCTGATGTACGTCGATGTGAGGGGAGCGACGCCCGCACTGTTTCACGAGTTGAATCGGCGCAACATCCGGCCGCTGGTGCTCGCCCTCGACACGTCGGCGCTGCAGAATGCGGCGAGCGATCTCTATCGCGCGATCGATGCATTCGAAACCGCGGTGCAGCCGGCTTTCGGCGCCAACTTTACCGAGTTTTCACGCACCCGGCCGATCAGACGCGACCTGGCTCGACCGGCGCGCGGCGAAACGCTCACTGATGCGGAGATCACACGTCGATCCGAAGAGGCGCTGCAGAAGATTCGTGCCGCAATTCCGCCCAAGGCCTATGCCACACCGAAGAAGCCGCGGAAGCTGCTCGTGATCGAAAGTCTCCAGGGCATGTCGCACGACACGATTCCGCACGCCAACGTGATGCTGGATGAGATGGGCCGCATCACCGGCGCGTGGACAACGGAGTTCAACAACGATTTGAACAATTTGAAGTACCCGAAGATCAAGGACTACGACGGCGTCTTCTTGAACAGCATCGTTGGCGAGTTCGCCGCCGATCTCGAAGTACGCGACGGTCTCGCCCGGTTCGTGCGTGAAGGGGGCGGGCTGGGCGGCATCCACGGCACACCGTGGGCCTCGCGCAACTGGGACGAGTTCTCTGAGATGATCGGCAGCCAAAGCGCGCCGCACCGCATCGAGCAAGGCGTGATGAAGGTGTACGACGCGGCGAGCCCGCTCATGAAGCCGTTCGGCGGCAAGGATCTGAATTTCCGCGAAGAGTACTACCGCTTCGAACACGAAGGGCGTGGCCGCTTGCGTTGGGACAAGGTGCGCGTGCTGATGACGGTGGCGCTCGACGATCCGAAGATCGAGCCGCGGCCGTGGAACGGCTACAAGCGTCCCGGCAACATTTATCCGGTCAGCTGGATTCGCGAATACGGGAAGGGGCGGGTGTTTTATTCCTCGCTCGGCCACATGCCGGAGACCTTCATGACGCCCGAGCTGGTGGGCCACTTCTTTGCCGGCGTGCAGTACCTGCTCGGCGATCTCAATGCCGATGCAACGCCGAATCCCATCCAGACGGGTAGCGGCGGAGTGTTAGCCCCGCCTGAGCGGACAAACGGCGCCGCGGCTTCGGCCCAGCCAGCAGCGTCGCCGGCAACACCGCCAATTCCGTCGATCTCCGAGCGCCCGACCGGGTCGAGCCTCGGCATGATCCGCGTCGGCGCCGCCGACAACAACATTTGGTTCGGCTGGCGCGTCGGGATGAGTGATGCGGCGCTCAAGGGCGCCACGTTGTCGGAGATGCTCGCAAAGGCTGACGCCTATCCGATTTCGCTGCCAAGTGTGGTCGCGTCGAGCACGCAAACACTGAGCGCAGAGGTACCGAAACCGGTTGACTACCGCCTGCAAACCGGTGAGCGAGCTGCGCTCACCTACCGCGTACGCGAGCTGAACGAACAGATCCTCGCGTATCACGCGCTTGAGATGGGCGACGTCGCGTCGCGCCGCAAAGTGTTCGAGTTTGCGAAAGCGATCAATGCCGCGCTCGTGACCACGAACGCTGACGCCACAAACCTGGCGGAGCTCGACACGCTGGCAACCGAGTTCGGAATCAGCGTCGCGTTGGAGAGCAAAACCGATCCCAGGCCGCTCGTGGCCGCGCTGGAGGGGCGCAGCGCACGCATCGGCATTGCGGCGGATCTCGGCGCCTGGATTCAAGCGGGCATCAAACCGGTCGACGCGCTTGCGGGCGTTAAATCGCGGCTTCTCCTGGTGAGAGCAGCCGACCGATCGGCATTCGGCGCAAACGGCCGGTCGGTGCCGCCAGGCGATGGCGTTGGCGCGTTGAGTGACTTCTTTCTCGCCGCCTACCGCGCGAGCGTCAAGCCGCTGTCGATCACGATTGGCGCGAGCGGCACTACGGCAGCCGACTACCTGAGGGACGTTACCGCATTCGAACGCATGATGTGGCCCGCGATGGCCGAACGCGTGCGCACCATGCTCGCCTCGCCGGCCGGACAGATTCGCGGACCCGATCGTTTGAAACCCGAAGAACGGCAGCAGATCGAGGCGGCAGCGCCGCGCCGGGCGCTTGCGACGCCGAAGAAGCCGCGCAAGCTGCTCGTCACGGATATCCAGATGTACTCCGGTCACAGCACCATCCCGCACGGCAATCTGCTGCTCGAGCTGATGGCGAAGAATACGGGCGCCTTCGAACCTACCTTCAGCAACGACTTGAATTTGCTCAAATACCCGGCCATCAAACAATTCGATGCCATTTATCTGAACAACGTGTGCGGGATGGTTTACAACGATTCCGAGGTGCGCGACGGGATCCTGCGCTTCGTGCGCGAGGGCGGCGGCATCGGCGGTCATCACGCCGTGACCTTTGCCAACAACAACTGGCCGGAATTTGCCGAGATGATGGGCGGCTGGGCGGGCGCGCATCACATCGAAAAACAGATGATCAAAGTGGACGATGCGGCAAGTCCGCTGACGAGGAGTTTCGGGTCGGCAAGTTTCGAGCACACCGACGAGTTTTATATCTTCCCGCCGTATTCGCCCTACTCGCGCGAGAAACAGCACGTGCTGCTGAGTATCGACGTGGAGAAATCGGATCGCGCGACAGCCAATCGTTTCTGCGCGCAGTGCACGCGCCCGGATCAGGACTTCGGTCTCGCCTGGATCAGGACGTACGGCAAAGGGCGCACCTATTTCACGCCGCTCGGCCACACCAACATCTTCTATACCGACAAGCGGTGGACCGAGCACCTGCTCGCGGCGATTCAGTACATCCTCGGCGATCTCGAGGCGGATGCCTCGCCGCGGCGAGGGACTGACGAAGTAAGAAGTAAGAACTAGCCAAGGGCCCTGCCCTTGATATCCGGCTAACCCTGCGGCCCTTGGCTAGTTCTTGTTGTTGGCTTGGCGCGCTCCGCGCGCCGTAGACCGTTATGCGGGTCCACAACGCGTACAAAATTCACGTCTGTGGCCGCATAACGGTCTAAAAGGCACAAAAGATGCCTACCCGATCTTTGCTCGTCGCGTTGGGAATCGTGCTTGGCGCGGCACTCGCGGCACAGGAGCCGCAGGTCGAGATCGCCACGGCGCTCGCCTTTACCGAGGGGCCTACGGTCGATCGCGACGGAACGGTGTACTTCACCGATCTCGTTACGCAGCGCATCATGAAGCTGTCGCCCGAGGGCGTGTTGTCGGCATATCGCGAGCAGAGCAACGGCGCCAACGGCCTGGTCATCGATCCGCAGCGGCGGCTCATCGCCGCCGAAGGCGCCGACAATCGCCGTACCGGCGTCCTCGTCAAGAACACGCCGCGCGTGACACGCACCGATTTGACCACCGGCCGTGTCGAGATCCTCGCGGACAACTACCAGGGAACGCCGTTTCGCGCGCCGAACGACGTCACCATCGACGGCAAAGGGCGCCTGTACTTCACTGATCCCGAAGCCGTCGCCGTGTACCGCATCGACGCGCCGCAAACAGTGGTGCGCATTCTTTCCGCGCCTGACATCGAGCGGCCCAATGGCATTCAAATCTCACCCGACGACAGGACGCTGTATCTGGTCGAGGCCAACGGCGCGCCGGGCGGTGCGCGCCTTATTCGCGCGTACGATCTCCAGCCTGATGGAACAGTCCGGAACATGCGCGTCCACTACAACTTCTCGCCGGGCCGCAGCGCCGATGGCATGAGCATCGACGCCGACGGCAACCTCTACGCGTCAGCGGGTCTGCATCGCACCCGCGGCACGGCCGAAACGCTCGATACCAGGTGCGGCGTACACGTCATCTCGCCGGCCGGCCGGCTCATCGAGTTCATCCCGATTCCGGAAGATACCATCACCAACAACGCCTTCGGCGGTCCCGACATGAAGACGCTCTACATCACCGCCGGCAAGACGCTCTACAAAGTGCGCACGCGCACTGCCGGCCTGCCGCGTTAACGCGCGGCTCAGGACCGCCAAGATTAAGGCTCCTTTCGCAATTGCCTCAAGAGGGAGGACAGAAACCGCCGTACGGGCGAAGCGGAATAATCGTCACCTCCAACATGCCCGCCGCCGCCAGCGGCAGTGTTTCGAGGTGCGCGCGTGCCTGATCCAGAGAATCGGCTTCGAGCAGCATGCACGCGCCGGGCACGTCGCTACGATGCCAGATTTGACGAATCACTCCCCGCGCATAGAGGACGCGCGCCTGCGCCACTTCCGCCACCACGCGCGCGGCGAACTCGGCATCGCTGAACGCGTCGGTGCGACGCCGTGACACGCTGAGAAACTGCATAGCTTGCCTCTCCGAATACCCTACTCGTTCAGCCATGTCGGGCCTGGACGGAACCCGAGCGACTGAATCTTCGCAATCGCGTCGGCCGGATCGACGGCGACGTGCAGCAGGCCGTTGCCGCACCGTTCCAGAAACGCGCGCGCCGTTTCGTCTGCGCACAGGAGCACGACGTGTTTGCCGCACTTCAATGCCAGCGCGACTTCCGAAAGTGTGCCGGGTGTTGCCGCGCCGAAGGCAACCACGACATCGCTCGACTGAACGTTGACCGCGTTGCGCGCATCCCCCAGATTCGTGAAGATCGCGATGTCCACCGCGGCGGAAACACCGCCGGCCTGTTGATCGCCAGGCAGGATCCCAACAGTAATGCTGCCGGGCACAGTCTTCGCACCCCGGCTTGCCGCGTCCATTACACCCGCGGCGCGGCCGCCGGTGAGCAGAATCCAGCCATTAAGAGCGACGAGTTGCCCGAGCGCGCGGGCGGTTTCCACGAGAGCGCCACCCTCCGCTCCAGGTCCCATGACGCCGATCACTGTGCGGCGCATGGCGAACGACAGTCGAGAAACTGCATAGGTTAGCGTGCCGCGATTCCCGTTGAAGAACCAGCCATGCGCCGATACGATCGCGCCGTGCCATGCCTCGTAGTCACAGTCATCGCGCTCGCCGGAAGCGCGGCGCTCGTCGCCCAAGGCACGTCCAAGTGGGTGTATGTCGGCAGTGACAAGCGGTTGCACTACGCATCCGACGCACGCGGCAATCGCATCATGGATTTTTCTCACGCCGGCTACAAGGGCGGCGGCGTGGCGCCGCCAACGGTGCGCGCAGCTCGCACGCTAAGCCCTGCACCCGGTGACAACACGGTGAGCATTCAGACCGCGATCGACGAAGTTGCAGCTCTTCAACTCGATCCAAACGGCTTTCGCGGCGCCGTTGAACTTGCCGCGGGCGTCTATGACATCGCCGGCACGGTGAAGATCGCCGCCAGCGGCGTCGTGCTGCGCGGCAGCGGTTCGGGGGAGCGCGGAACCACGTTGCGCGCAACGGGCGCGCCACATCGCCTGTTCGACATCTCGGGATCCGGTTCGTGGCAACGAGATGGCAAGCCGGCGGCGATTACTGACGCCTACATCCCATCCGGCGCAACATCTTTCAGCGTAGAGTCAACGTCGGGTTTCGGCGTCGCGGATCGAGTGTTGATTCAGCGTCCTGTGACGGAAGCGTGGATTCGCTTCATGGGCATGGACACGCTCGTGCGCGACGGAAAGCCGCAAACGTGGATCAAACCGGGCACGCAGATCAACACAGATCGCACAATCACGGCAATCGATGGCAATCGAATCACCGTTGACGTTCCGCTGTCCGATTCGTTCGACGCGGCCTATCTCAGTCCGCCCGGCGCGACGCTGGTGAGGTACACGTTTCCAGGGCGGATCGAGCATGTCGGTCTCGAGTCGCTGCGCGTGGAAGCGCCTGCTCAAGACAAGCCGATCAGCGAAAGCCAATACACGCTGCTCCGTATCAACGCTGTCAGCGATGGTTGGGTGCGCGATGTGGCCGCCGTCGACACCCAGAACAGCACTACCTTCGGACCTACCACTCGCCGCTTGACCATCGACAACGTGCATATCCGGCACACGCTGCCGTTCAATTCGCCCGCTGCCCCGGCTGATTTCGCCATCTCGGGCACGCAGATTCTATTGAGCCAATCGAGCGTGAGCGGTCAGGGCGTCTGGCCGGTCGTGACGCAGGCGGGCGTCACCGGACCGAACGTGGTGTTTCAATTCAAAGCTGACGGTGCTGGCGTGTCGCCGCATCAGCGCTGGGCCACCGGTCTGCTCGTTGACAGCAGCGAGTTCACCGGCGGCACCGAGCGGCGTCCCAACATCGCGTTCTCGAATCGCGAGTACGCCGGTTCCGGGCACGGATGGAGCGTTGGTTGGGCTGTGGCATGGAACGTCACAGCGGACTATGTTCTGATCCAGCAGCCGCCCGGGACGAAGAACTGGTGTATCGGCTGCACTGCGCGGCCGACGTCGATCGCCTGGAACGGCAATAAGATCTCTCCTCCGGCGATTCCGTCGGACCTCTTTGAGGCGCCTAATGTGCACGTTTTTCCGCCAAGCCTGTATCTCGCACAACTGCGCGACCGGCTCGGAGCTTCCGCCACGTTCCCGAGGTGATCAATGCGACGGACGTTTCTCCTCACGCTGACAGCAGTCGTTCTGATTTGCGCGATGCCGCACGCGCAGCCGGCGCGGACCGTCGCAATCGCGATCGCCGGTGCGCGCCTGATCGACGGTACCGGCGGTGCGCCAGTCGACGACTCTGTCGTCGTGATTTCCGGTGATCGCGTTCTTGCGGCGGGACCACGCGCTCACGTGCAAGTGCCTGCGGGCGCCACCGTGATCGATGCCAAGGGCAAGGTGCTGATCCCCGGGCTAGTCGACGTCCATTGCCACATCAATCAACCCGCCGAAGACATGAAGCGCTACTGGCTGGCACAGCTGCGGTGGGGCGTCACGACCATGAGATCGGCTGGGAACGACAAGCCTGAGACAGTGCCGCTGTTCAGGCAAACGCGAGACGGCACCTTGCTCGCGCCGCGCGCCTATACCGCAGGACAGGGCTTCAGCGTCAGCGGTCCGTATCCGGGGGCGCCAACGTTCAAACCCACGACGCCGGAAGAAGCGCGCGACAACGTCCGCAATCTGAAGGTGCAGAACGTCGATCTCATCAAAATCTGGATGACCAACCCGAAGTTCCCGCCGGAGATCATCACGGCCATCGTGGACGAGGGGCGCAAGCAGCAGATACCGATCGTTGCCCACGTCACCGACGTGGCCAGTCTTCATCAACTTGCCGATCAAGGCGTCACCGATTTTCTCCACACGCCGACCGATCAACCTGTCACGCCCGAGCTCGTCGCGTACGCGAAAGCCAAAAAACTGTCTTTTGCGCCGACGCTCGCAAACGGAGAGGCGCGCTGGTTCTACTACGAGCATCCGGACATCCTGAACATGCCGATGCTGCAGGCCGCACTGTATCCGCGTGGACGGCAGATGCTGGCGGATCCGGAACGCAAACGAGAAACGCTCTCCGCACCCGACCTCGCTCAGCGCAAGGTGCGGCTACGGGAGGTATACCCGTTCATTAAAGCGATGGCGGACGCGGGCGTCCGCATTGCCGTCGGCACCGATTGCGGCGCCGAGGCCTCGCAGGTCACGCCGTTCGGCCATGCGACGCACCGCGAGCTCCAGATGTACGTCGAGGCGGGGATGCCGCCGCTGGCGGCCATTCGCGCGGCCACGCTCGACGCGGCGCGCGTGATCACGCACAGCGAGGATCCCGAGTACGGATCGATTCAGGCGGGCAAGGCCGCCGATCTGGTGCTGCTCGACGCGGATCCAATCGCCGACATCAACAACACGATCAAGATCAACCGCGTGATGCGCGCGGGACGCTGGATACCGGCGGCGGATGCCGAGGCAACGCTCGAGATCGAAGATTACGTTGCCACACCGGTTACCGGCGTGTTCGACGGCAAAGGTTCGAACGAAGTGTTGCTCTCGCGCGTCAACACGATTCGCGAAGAGGTGGGCGGGGCGCGGCGGCTGTTCATGAGCGATCTGAATGGACCGCTCTACATCTTCGACAAGGCCACCAAGCAGTTCACCGAGTACCTCAATTTCAACGGGAATCCCGGCAAGAACGGCGTCTTCCGCCGCTTGTTCGTGCAACAGGGCTACGGCAACGGGGTGAACGGCTTCTATCTCGACCCCGAATACACGAAAAACGGCCAGTTTTACACGACTCACATGGAGGATCCGGCGTCAACGGCCTCGATCCTTCCCGATAACTCGCGCTTCCCCGGTTTCAACGTCACCGGGTACACCACCACGGCGCCGATCAAGACACCGGGGCCCGTGCAAAACGAGGGCGTGCTTATCGCATGGACCGATACCAACCCGTCGAACACGACGTTTGAGGGAACCGCGCGCGAGCTGTTCCGTGTGCAACTGAATACGCGCAGCCACCCGCTGGGCGACCTGATCTTCAATCCGGCGGCACGCCCCGGCGATTCCGATTGGCGAGTCCTCTACATCGAGTGCGGGGACGGCGCGTCCGGCGAATCGAAGATCGTCGAAATTCGATCCAACCCACAGCGTCTCGACAACTTCGAAGGCAAGATTCTTCGCATCATTCCCGATCTCGACGCGCACGTCTCGACGAGCAGCGTGAGCGAGAATGGCCGATACCGCATCCCCAACGACAATCCGTTTGTCTCGACGCCGGGCGCGCGCCAAGAGATTTGGGCCTATGGATTGCGCAACCCGCATCGCTTGAGCTGGGCGATCGATCCTGCCAATCCCGCCAACAATCACCTCATTGCGGCCTCCGTCGGCCTGCAAACCTGGGAGACCGCGTACATCGTCCGCAAGGGGGGCAATTACGGCTACTCGCTGCGCGAAGGCAACGAGTTGCTGCAGCGGGACAACAAGACGGCGCCGCTTCCGGCGGTGGACAAGATCCCAATGCAGATCGGCGAGCAGCCGACGAGCCACATGCTCACGCCGAGCTATCCCGTGATCCAGTACGGTCACGACGCGAAAGGTGGTGACGCGATCGGCAGCGGGTTTGTTTACAACGGCCGGCAGATTCCGAGCCTGCGCGGAAAATACGTGTTCACCGATCTCACGACCGGCCACGCGTGGTACGCGGATTACAAAGAGATGCTGGCCGCTGACGATGGCCAGGCGGAAACGGTCGCGGCGATTTATCCGCTGAAGGTGGCGTGGAACGATCCCAACGATTCACCCGATGCGGGCAAAAAGGTGTACGACTCTTTCTATCCCATCGTCGAAGCCACGTACCACGCGCGCGGCGGCAAGCGTCCTAACTTGCCGGGACCACCGGGACTGGTCATGGGTGGCCGTGCCGACGTTCGTTTTGCCATCGACGCCGACGGCGAGTTGTATCTCTACAGCAAGGGCGACGCGATGATTCGCCGGGTCGTCGCAGCGCAATTGCCGCGCGACACAACGGCCGCAACGCCGTCATCACCATTGGTGGCGCACACCATCGACACCAATCTTCGCGGCGGTTATCAGACGCTGGTGGTCGATCTCAATCGCGACGGCAAACTCGATGTCATTGGGCTTGCCAGCGGCCTCAAGGAGCTGGCGTGGTACGAGAATCCAACCTGGGAGAAGCACGTGCTCGTGAACGGCGTGAGCGGTCTGATCAATGTCGCGGCGCACGACCTCGATCACGATGGCATCCCGGAACTGGCGGTGGCGCACGAGTTCTCAAACGTATACGAGCGCAGCGCCGGCGTGCTTTCAATACTCACGCATCAAGGCGATCCGAGGCAGCCGTGGTCGATCAAGGAAATCGATCGCATCCCGACCACGCATCGCCTGCGCTTCGTCGACATCGACGGCAAGGGAACCAAAGTGCTCGTCAACGCCCCGTTGATCGGCGCCAACGCCGTCGCGCCGGACTATCGGGATCACGTCGGCATCTACTACTACCGTCCCGGCGAATGGAAACGCCTGGTTGTCAGCGAAGCGGATGAAGGCGTCGTACACGGGTTGTGGGTGACGCCGTGGAAGGACAAGGCGCGCGAAGCGCTGCTGAGCGCGGGATTTCTCGGCGTATTCGCGCACGAATACGAGAACGGCCGTTGGACGCGAGCAGCGATTGCCAAGGGAGATCCGGCGCCCTGGCCGAAGAGCGGCGCCAGCGACATTGCCGTTGGGCGCATCGGTCAGGAGCGATTCCTGGCCACGATCGAACCGTGGCATGGCAATCAGGTGGCGGTGTACCGACAGGAGAAAGGGGCGTGGACGCGCAACGTCATCGACGACGCCCTCACCGATGGCCACACGCTGGTCGTTGGCGACTTCGACGGAGATGGACGCGACGATCTGGTCGCCGGTGAGCGCGGCGGAAAACGCAGTGTGTATCTCTATCGCCTGACCGATCCGAAGACGAACGTCTGGAGCAAGAGCGTGCTGGACGATGGCATGGCGGGGGCGGGCTGCTCGGTTGCCGATCTCAATGGCGATCGGCGGCCGGACATGGTGTGCATCGGCACGGCGACCGCAAACCTGAAATGGTACGAAAATACCGGCGCGCGCTGATCTCCATCGCCTCGCCGGCCCTCGCGATCTCCGTCGCCCTCGCGTGGGCCGGGCAACCGTACGCCGTCCGCAATACCGGTGACGGCGTCCAGCTCGAAGATTCGGCGCACCACACCACCGTTTCAATCGCCCCGCGGGGCAACACCGTCTATTCGATGAACGTCAACGGCCACGAGGTGGTGCGCTGGCCCGGCGGCGGCATTCCGCTGCTCGCGCCCTGGGCGAATCGCCTCGACGAGCCGGCGTTCTACGCCAACGGAAAGAAATACGCGTTCGATCTCTCGCTCGGCAACGTTCGCGCGCCGATTCCGATTCACGGCTTTTTGCAGACCACGGATCGCTGGCAGCGTGTCGACTTCAGCTCGCACGCGGACTCGGCGTCGGTGACGAGCCGGCTCGAATTTTTTCGCGAACCGATGTGGATGAAGCAGTGGCCGTTCGCGCACGAGATCGAGGTGATGCACGTGCTGCGGGACGGCACGCTCGAGGTCAGAACGACGCTGAAGAACCTGAGTAGCGAACCGATGCCGGTGGCGATCGGGTTTCACCCGTACTTTCAGCTGACCGATGCTCCCCGCGACGAGTGGACAATTTCAGTTGCGGCACGCACGCGATGGCTGCTGGCGGACAACAAAGTGCCCACCGGCGAAGCGGAACCGGCAATGAAACTACTGGGTTCGACAGCTGCGACGCCGCTCAAGGATCTGAATCTCGACGATGTCTTCAGCGATCTGGAGCGAGACGCACGCGGGCGCGCGACGATGACCGTACGAGGAAAGTCGCAGCGGCTCGATGTCACGGTGGGACCAAACTTCCGCGCGTTGGTCCTCTATGCGCCTGCGGCACGCGATTTCATCTGCTTCGAGCCGATGGCCGGCATCACCAACGCGCTCAATCTCGCACATAGAGGTGTTTACAAGGAACTGCAAACGATCGCGCCGGGCGGAGTCTGGCAGGAGAGCTTCTGGATCAAGCCAAGTGGGTTCGTACCCGCGGAAAAAACCAGAGGGATCGTCAAAAGCCAGGACACTCGTGATGCTCCTTCTCCTCGCAACTCTTACAGGTGATCAGCGCGCCGAACAAGAACGTCGAGCAGATGCTCAAAGAGGGCGTCATGATCTGCACGGGCGGCTATGACGTGGGCCGCAAGATCACGAAGCGGCAGATGCCCTGGTAGTTTCCAAGCTGTTTATCGCGCAGGTCTGCGCCGCCGAGCGTTCCGGCGATGCTGGCCATTCGCGACAAAAAATCGTCGAAGCAGGCCGTACACACGAAGGCAGTCAAATCGCCCGCCGCAGATCCAGACTCGCTGCCGCTGCGCGCCGCCACCGCGGCGAATGTCATCGCAGTGGAGTGGATTGCCCGCAGACGCAGCGTGTGCGGCAGGTATGTGACGTCGGTGCGGTGGAGCGATTTGATCGGCCTGCTGAGCCGATTTCCTTGGCGCGGATGGTCAGCATCGCTTTGTGAGACTTCGCTTTGCGGAAGGCGCCGGAGGGTTTTCGCCGCGAACGCTCGACGTCGGCTGGTCACGCGCCTGGTGTAAAACGATCCTATGAAACAGCCCGCTGCCCTCGCGCTCGTGATAACGTCGGCGCTTGCGGTGTCAACACTCGCGCAAACGCCGCACGCGGCGTTGCTCGACATGGTCGATCACCTCGTGTACGCCACACCGGATCTGAATACCGGCATCGAGCGGCTCGAGAGGCTTCTCGACGTGCGCGCGTCTCCAGGTGGACAGCACCCTGGGCGCGGAACGCGCAACGCCTTGATCTCGCTCGGCCCGCGCACCTACATCGAGATCATCGGACCGGATCCCGAGCAGGCAAAACCCGATCGTGCCCGCCAATTCGGCATCGACGATCTTTCAGAACCGCGGCTCGTGACCTGGGCGGCGAAAGAAAGCGACCTGGCGAAACACGTCGACGAGGCGCGAAAACACGGCATCACGCTGGGCGAGCTCGGTAACGGCAGCCGCAAACGTCCCGATGGCTTGCTTCTGACGTGGCGCTACACCGATCCGCGCACGGTAGTGGCGGACGGCATCGTTCCCTTCTTCATCGATTGGGGCCGCACGCCGCATCCCGCGGAGAGCGCGGCACCGGGTGGACGCCTGGTGAGTCTGCACGCGGAGCATCCTGACGCCGATCGGGTGCAGACGATGCTTGGGCAGCTGGGCGTAGCGCTGCCAGTAACCCGCGGATCGACGCCGACGCTAATCGCAACGATTGACAGCTCGCGTGGGAGGGTCGAGCTGCGGTAAGACATCGCGGGCTAAAGGCCCGCGCTACACGATGAAGAGTGTCTTAACCTGGCTGCCGCAGCGCAAACGCGGTCAGCATGCTGCCGGCGGGCACCAGCAAATACTGCCGGCCGTCGAGCATGTACGTCGTCCCCGCCGTCGAACGCAGCGATGAACCAAGCTGGTAGTGCCAGAGGTTTTTGCCGGTCCGCGATTCGAACGCCATGATGTTGCCGTCACCGTCGCCGGCAAATACGAGACCGGATGCCGTGGTCAATACACCGGACGCAGAGACCGAGGTATAGCGGAATTCCCACTTGCGTTCCGCCGTCACCGGGTCGATTGCGCGCAGCGCGCCGAAGTTTTTCTGATCGCGCGGGCGCACCGTTCCGCCCGCCATCCACTGCACGCCGGGCTTGAACTCCTGATCGAACGCAAAATAGGTCGCGCACGTTTCGCGCGCGGTCACGAAGAACAGCTTCGAGGTCGGGTCGTAAGACGGCGACATGAAGTTGGTGCCGCCGCCGAGATCCGGGCAGGTACGCGTGCCCTGCTCGTTGGGATGATTCCCCGGCAGCAAGATTGGCCGGCCCGTGACGCTGCTGATCTCCTTCGCCCACGTCGTCTCGACGAACGGCTTGGCGACGATCACTTTCCCGGTGACGCGATCGAGCGTGTAAAAGAAGCCGTTGCGATTGGCAAACATCACCACCTTGCGTGGCTGGTTGTCGATCGTGAGCTCGCCAAGCACGGGCACCTGCGTCGCATCCCAGTCGTGGACGTCGTGCGGCGTGAACTGGTAGTGCCACTTCATCTTGCCGCTGTCCGCATCGAGCGCGACGAGCGATGCCGTGTAAAGGTTGTCGCCTTCTCGGTTGGCGCTGTAGTAATCCGGCCCGGGATTGCCGGTGCCGAAGAAGACCAGGTTCTGCTCGGGATCGTACGTGCCGGTCACCCAGATCGATCCGCCGCCGCGCAGGTAAGACTCCCCCGGCGGCCAGCTCTTGCCGCCCGGATCTTCCGGACCCGCAACAGTATGGAAGCGCCAGATCTTCTTCATCGTTTGCGCGTCGTACGCTTCGATGAAGCCGCGAATGCCGTACTCCGCTCCGGCGATGCCGATGATCACCATGTTCTTGACCACCAGCGGCGCAACCGTCGCCGAATACCCGACCTTATAGTCCTCGAGCTTGACGTCGTCGAGCACGGTACCGGTCTTCATGTCCAGCGCCAGCAGGTGCGCGTCGATTGTCGTCATGAACAGGCGCTCGCCGAGCACGGCGAATCCGCGATTCACTGGGCCGCAGCAGTTGTGCAGGTCGTCCGGCAACTCGCGGCGATAGCGCCAGATCTGCCGCCCGGAGCGCGCGTCGATCGCCCACGCATTGTTGTTGAACCCGGTGAGGTAAATGACACCGTCGATCACGACAGGCGTTGCTTGAAAGGTGCCGAGCACGCCGGTCTGAAACGTCCACTGCGCCGTGAGCTGATCGACGTTGGCGGGCGTGATCTGCGTGAGTGGACTGTGGCGATGGCCGTGGTAATCGCCCGAGTAGGTGAGCCAGCGCGTGGGATCCTTGAGGCCGGCGAGCAAATCCTGATACGTCACTCCGGGCGCGCCGCTCTGTTGCGCGGCGAGCGTGGCGGAGCACAGCACGATCATTAATACAGCGCGCATCGGGTCTCTCCTACCGATCGGACGAGGGCTGCGTGCCGCGCAGCGTCATGAGATAACCAAGGAGATCGTTCAAATCGCTTTCGCTCAAGCGCTCGGGGTCGTAGACCGGCATCAGCGACTCTTTCTCGTAAACGACCTCCTTGAGGTCGGCGCGCAGGTAGCCCTGAATCCGCTCGCGCACATCCATCACCTGAATCGAAAACACGTCTTCGTTCTTCTTCACGCCGCGCACCTTTTGGCCATCTTTGGTCACCAGGGTGACGGTCTCAAACGCCAGCCCGATCCATTCCGATGGCGTGCGAATCTCGCGCGTGAGCGCGCTCCGCGAGCGCGCGACGCCGATGCGCGAGAGGTCTGGACCGAGACGTCCGCCGCGGCCCGACACGAGATGACAGGTGGCGCACTGCGACGCAAACAGGCGCGCGCCGTTCTCGACATTCCCGATCGGCTTCTCCACCGGTGCCGCCGTCTCGAGGTTTCGCAGATACGCGATGATCATCAGCAGATCGTCATCGGCGGCGTTGGTCGGCGGCATCTCAGTGCCGGGCACGCCCTTGCGAATCGTCTGAAACAGCCGCTCATCGGTCGCGCCGCCGGCGATAGCGGCCGTGAGATCCGGACCGCGATAGCCGGTCGCATCGAGACCATGGCAATCACCGCAGCGAACGCGGTACAGCGTCATCCCGGTGCGGATTGACGCTTTGTTGCCAAGATGCGGGTTCTTCCCCGGCGGATGCGTCGGGGACGGTTCCTGGGCCAGCGCCAGCGCGCCAGCCAGGGCGAATGCGCTACACGCCAGCGAGGCGCGTCTGGGCATCTCCGAAGTGATCAAGCGACACTCCCATGCGATCCATGATCGACAGATAGAGGCTGCATAGCTTGCGGTTCTCGTCGCCGGCATAAAGATAGTCCAGCGCTCGCCCGGTTTCGAGAGTTCCGCCCAGACCGCCGGCTAGGACCACCGGAACCTTCATGTTGTCGTGTTTCCATCCGGCCCACATGTTGGACAGCCACATGATGCAGCAGTTGTCGAGCACGCTGCCCTCGCCTTCGGGCATGGCGTCGAGTTTCTGCGCAAGGTAAGCCAACTGGCTCAGGTGGAACCGCGAAATGCGTTCGTAGCCGTCGGACAAATCGTCGTGCGACGCGCCGTGATGGCCTTCGCGCACGTCGAGGAACGGATAGTACAAAGACGAGAGATCGCGAGCGAGCAGAATCGAGGTCACGCGCGTCTTGTCGGTCTGGAACGCCAGCGCGATGATGTCGCACATCAAGCGGGTATGATCGCGCAGGTCCTCGGGCAATCCGTTGGCCGGCCGTTCCATCGCCAATGCCGGCACATTCCTGTCCTTCGCGCGTTCGTCCGCCTGGTCCTTGGCCATTCGCATCCGTTCGATCTGCCGCTCGATCTCGCGGACGCTCGTCAGGTACTCATCCAGCTTGACGCGATCCGTTGAACTCACTTGTCGCGTCAACGTCGCGGCGCGATCGCGAACGCGATCGAGCACGCTCTTGTTGCGAAGACTGCCGCGATTTTCGAACAGATTGTCGAATGCGAGCGACGGATACACCTCGTTCGGAACCGGTGAGTCGGCGCTTTGCCACGAGATGTGCGAGCTGTAGGCCATGGAGAAGTTGGTCTCGTGATAGCCGGTCATCGGCTGCTCGCAGGCGAGCACGATGCTCGGGTGCGGCGTGTCCTGGCCGATACGGTTGGCTAGCAACTGATCCATCGAGATGCCGGAACGGACGTTCGGCCCCTTCTGGATCGCCGTGCCGGTCAGCAACTGGCCGGTTTGACCGGGATGAATGCCAATGCCGACCGCGGGTTTATTGAAGAGGCCGTTGATGACGTTGATCTTGTGCTTCAGCGGCTCGAGCGGCGCCAGCGACTTGCTCAACTTCATTTCGGCGCCGTTGCCGCGCGCCCACCAGTGATTGCCGTTGATGCCATTGCCCATGAACATCACGGCAAAGCGTTTCGGGAAGTTGGTCGTCACACCCGATTGCGTGATGGTGCCGGCCCACGCCGGCAGCGACTCCAGCCAGGGCAAGGCGATGGCACACCCGACACCACGCAGAACCG